>JAPKBW010000003.1 GCA_028823235.1 Longimicrobiales bacterium
GCGACTGGTCGGCTCAGGCCGCTCCGTGGCCGGCAGCCTCGAGTAGCTCCCGAGCGTGATCTCGTGACGCTCTGGATTCCGGATCCCCGCCCAACATCCGAGCTACCTCCTCGACCCGGTCGTCACCGCACAGAGTGCGCACCATCGTAGTGGTGACACCTTGGCCCGCCTCCTTTTCTACGAGCAAATGTGAGTGCGCCCGTGAGGCTACCTGCGGAAGGTGGGTCACGACGAAAACCTGATGCCGGCCCGCCACCTCGGCGAGCTTCGCCGCAACAGAGGTAGCTACGACACCGCCCACACCGGAGTCGATCTCATCGAAGATCAACACCGGCACGCGGTCGACCGTCGCAAGAATCGACTTGAGCGCGAGCATGATACGTGAGAGCTCACCACCGCTCGCGATCCGGGATAATGGCATCGGATCGAATCCCTCATTGGGCGCGACCCGAAACTCGACGCTCTCCGCCCCGCCGGCTGAAACGGACTCATGCGACGACAGTCCTACAACAAAGGCGGCGCCACTGAGACCGAGTTCAGGTAACACCGTAGCCATAGCTTCTCCGAGCCGCTCCGCAGCAGCTCTACGCGCCGCGCTCAGCTCCGCCGCCACCCGGCCTAGTTCGAACGCAGCGGACTCCATCTGTGCCCGTATACGACCGAGGTCATGGTCCGCGTCATCAAGGTCCGCCAGCTCCGTGCGAACACGCTGTGCATTCGCAAGTATATCGGCGAGTTCCGGACCGTACTTCCGTTTCAATCGGAAGATGTAATCCAGCCGGGATCGGATCTCGTCCAAGCGTTCGGGATCATGGTCAACCGACGTCGAGTAATCTCCCATCCTCTGGCCGACGTCATCGACGATGACCGCGGCCTCAGTCAAGCGCTCGACCTCCTCCCGCAACCCAAGGTCGAACTCCGACAGCCGCTCGAGTTGCTGCCGCACCTCCGCCAGATGATCGGAGATCGCTTTCTCGCCATCGTACAACTTGCTGTGAACGGACCGGGCCCCCCTCGCGAGCTCTTCGCTGTGCTGGTGACGACCGGCTTCATTCTCCAACCGTTGGTCCTCGCCCGGCCCGAGTCCGGCCTCGTCGATCTCATCCAGCTGAAAACGGAGAAAATCAGCTCGACTTTCAATCTCCCTGCGCCGCTCCTCACGGGCCTCGAGCGCCGTCCGGAGGGCCTGAAGACCTGTGTAGCCTTGAGACACTGCACGTGCCAGTTCATAAGAGCCACCGTAGGCATCAAGGATGGCTCGCTGGTCTCGGGAACGCAGCAGCGTCTGATGCTCATGCTGCCCGTGGAGGTCAACCAGCGCAGTGCCTAAAGCACCGACCACACCTGCGGTGGCCGGGGATCCGCAGACCCAAGCCCGGTTCCTGCCTTCCGACGCGACCTCGCGCCGGAGAATGAGGAGGTCATCCTCGAGCCGAAAGCCATGGTCATCGACCAATCGCTTCACTGTGGGTAGCTCGCCGACTTCGAAGACTGCTTCCACCGTGGCCCGCTCAGCACCGACCCGGACCACATCGGAGGAGGCGCGTTCACCGAGCAACAGAGACAACGCACCAACAATGATCGATTTGCCCGCCCCGGTCTCTCCAGTCAAAGCATTGAGGCCCGGCCCTAGTTGGAGGGTGAGGTCCTCGACCACGGCGTAGTCACGGATGCGGAGTTCAACGAGCATGGAGCAGAACCTACGTCGCGAGGCCAGGGTGGCTCAATGGGCGATCGGGACGAATCCGTCGAACTAGGTCCGCTCAGGTGGGCGTGCAGCCCAATTGAGCTTGCGCCGCATCGTATTGAAGAACGTCTGTTCGGGCAGACGCACCAACGACATCGGTCGAGATTCGCGACTCACGATGACCTGCTGCCCGGGATCCAGCTTGTACACGACCCGTCCGTCGACGGTGACCTGATGATCGCCACCGGGGTCGAGCGACCCCACGCGGAGCGTTGCGTGAGCCGGCACCACCAGCGGCCGGACGGCCAGCGAGTGCGGACAGATCGGAGTGACAACGATTGCCTCGACCTCAGGGACGATGATCGGTCCCCCAGCGGACATGGAGTAGGCGGTAGAGCCTGTCGGGGTTGATATGATCACGCCGTCTGCAGCGAAACTCCCAACATCTTCCATGCCATCGAGGTCGTACTCGTCCTCGTCCACGCGAGACGCAGCGGCACCAATAGACAAAGTGAGTGGCGTCACACGGGCTGCGCCCGTGGTATGCACGACGACGTCGTTGAGTGCGTAGAATTTCTCGCCTGTGATTACACCTTCCATCTCGATCCGAGCATGAAGACGGAATCGATGCTCGATGACCGCATCTCCGGAAACGACCTTTTCCAGTCCCTCTTCGAGATGGACGTCGGGAATCGCGGTGAGGAAGCCCAGACGACCCAGATTCACCCCGACGACTGGGATATCCGTCCCGACGGCCAGTCGGCTGGCCCGCAGGAACGTGCCGTCGCCACCCAATGCTACGACCAGGTCGACGGGGTTCTCGATCAGATCGAGTGTCGTCCCCAGTCCGTGCCCAGCCTCCGTCTCTACGTCGACCGAAATGTCTCGAGCGGCCGCCCAGACCTTGAGGCGATCGACGATTCCCAGGACGTCCGGAGTGTGCTCACGGTAGACGACACCCAGACGTCGCACCGACCCAGAAAATCTGCCGGGCCGAGACTCGCCTGGTGGGTGGCTGCCTCCTTTCGTCATGCCGGCTCCAGTGTCGCGCCACGTGCGACGATATTCTTTACCTGGGCCGCGATTCCGGCTACATCGAGGCCGATTTCCACGAGAAGTTCTTCCCGCCCGCCATGCTGGATGAACCTGTCCGGCACGCCCAGCGTTCCAATCCGGGGAGAGACCTCTAATTCGAGGTCTGCAATCTCACGAGCCATATAGGCACCGAACCCGTTGGAAACCTGACCTTCCTCCAGAGTGATGACGGTCGGGTGGCTACGCACCATCTCCTCGAAAACGGCACGATCGTAGGGCTTGAGGAAGCGACAATTCACTACGGTGCAGTGAATCCCCTCTACGTCGAGCTCTTCAGCCGCGGCCATCGAACTAAGGACCATCGTCCCCGTCGCAAGTAGCACGCAATCGCCGCCGTTTCGGAGGACTTCCCACGTGTGAGGAGAGATCTCCGGAACTTGACTCAGATGGGGGACCTTCTCCGGAACAGCCGCTCGCGGCCAGCGCACACTCCACGGGCCATCATCGGCCTCGGTCGCCAATCTCAATAGCCCCAGCATTTCGGCACCATCCTTAGGAGCGGTAACCGTCATTCCAGGAATCATGAGCATATAGGCGATATCCAGCACCCCATGGTGCGTCGGCCCATCTTCCCCTGCGATACCGGCCCGGTCCATACCAAAGACGACAGATAGCCCCTGAAGCGCCACGTCGTGGACGATATTGTCGAAGCCCCTCTGCAGGAAGGTCGAGTAGATGGCCACAATCGGCTTCACGCCCTGGGTCGCGAGGCCTGCTGAGAAGGTGACTCCGTGCCCCTCGGCGATGCCGACGTCGAAGTAGCGATCGGGATGCGCCTTCTGGAACATGTCTGTCGAGGTTCCGTCGGGCATGGCAGCCGTGATCGCCACAACGCGAGGATCCGCGTCGGCCATCTCGATGAGGCCCTTTCCGAAGACCGCCTGATACCGAGGCAGCCCTGCGGACTTGGGACCACCCTGCCCCGTGACTTTGTCGAACGGCCCCTGCGCGTGCCATTTCCACGGGTCGTCTTCTGCGTGCGTAAAGCCCTTCCCCTTCTGCGTCAGGGTATGGACCAACACCGGGCCCTTCATTTCCTTGACCCGCTGGAAGGTGTCCACGAGCTCCTCGACGTCATGGCCGTCGATCGGACCGACGTATTTGAACCCTAGTTCTTCGAAGATGAGACCGGGGGTGAAGAGGTGCTTGAGACTCTCCTCCATGCGCCCAGCCAATTCTTCCATCACATCGCCGACGGCGGTTGGAGTCCGGTGCAGCGCTTCCTTCACGAGTCCGCGGACCTTGTTGTAGGCAGGATTCGTGATCATTCCCGTCAGGTACTTGTTCATCGCACCGACAGCGGGCGCGATCGACATGTCGTTGTCATTCAGCACGACGATGAAGTCTCGACCGGTGTGTCCGGCGTTGTTCAACGCCTCATAGGCCAGTCCGCAGCCCATCGCACCATCCCCGATGATCGCTACGACATCGAAGTCTTCATCGGTGAGGTCGCGCCCGACGGCAATGCCCCACGCAGCCGAGATCGAGGTCGCTGCGTGACCCGCACCGAAGGCATCGTACTCGGATTCATCGCGGCGGCAGAACGGCGCGAGGCCATCCTTGGTGCGAATTGTTGGGAGATCTTGGTTGCGACCGGTCAGAATCTTGTGGATGTACGCCTGGTGGCCGGTGTCCCAGATCAGCTGGTCACGCGGGGTTTCAAAAGCGTAGTGCAGAGCCACGGTGAGCTCCGCCACGCCGAGGGAGGCGCCAAAATGCCCCCCCTTCTGGGAAACCACGTCGATGTGCCGCTCGCGGACGGCATCCACGACCTTGGGTAGGTCAGATTTCTTGAGCCGACGAAGGTCGGCCGGATATTTGATCTGATCCAGTAGAGACACCCGGATCTCCTTTACTCAGCAGTGCGGGGTGACGGGCGGGTCACCGTTGTGGAAAGATAGAGGCATGGACCGTGCCGCACATCCCGGAGCTATGTGTGATTGAAACCTCCAAGCGGTCCAGCCTGGTCCGCTATTTACTTCGTTCCACCACGTATCTGCTAAGCGCCAGGAGTGCGGGCGAGTCGATTCCCGCCACATTTAGCGCCGAGACCGCAATGTCGACCTGGTCGCGCGCCCGCCGACGCGCCTCTTCGAGGCCATACAACGCGACGTAGGTCGACTTGTCCAGGTCCGCATCGCTCGGGTTCTTTCCAAGCGTCTCGGGGGAGGCAGTGGCGTCGAGCACATCGTCGGCGATCTGAAACGCAAGCCCGGTCGCCTGACCGTACATGCGAAGTGCATCCCGGGTGTCCTTGTCCGCATCCGCTGCCAGAGCGCCCATCTCTAGGGATGCCGTGAGGAGAGCGCCGGTCTTCATCCGATGCAGTGCATCCAGATCTTCCGTCCCGAGAGCGAGGCCCTCTCCAAGCAGGTCCATCCACTGCCCACCCACCATGCCGCCGGCGCCGGCGGCGGCCATCAGCGTGCGCACGAGGATCAGACATTGCACTCGCTCACATCCGAGCCGCCCGCTGGCGTCGAGAGCCTGAAGAGCGGCGGCTGGAATCAGTGCAGCGCCGGCTCGGATCGTGACCTCCTCGCCGTGCACCCGATGCGTGGTCGCCCGCCCACGACGCAGGGCGGCGTCGTCCATGCACGGCAGGTCATCATGCATGAGGGAGTACGCGTGGATCATTTCCAAGGATGCCGCGAGGTCGTAGGACGCCTCTTTCGCCTCTCCCCCACACGCCTCGTATGCCGACGCGAACAGGATCGGACGCAGTCGCTTCCCGCCACCCATCACACCATGGCGAATTGCACCGAGGACCTCGGGTTCAAGTGGGGCCTCGCATTGCTCAAGAGTGACGACCGCACGCTCAAGCGCTCGCTCCACCGGGCCGCCCTCGCTGTCCAGGTAAGCGTCCAGGCCTGGGAACGTCGAGTTAGTCACTCGGCGTCGACGGGGATATCTCGCGTTTCGCCCGACGCGAGCAGTTCCTCGACCTTCAACTCTGTCTCGGACAGGACCTTCTCTGCTGCACGCACATGACACACGCCCTCTTCAAACAGCTTGAGAGCCTCCTCGAGCTCGACCTCGTCGGACTCCATTCGAGCGAGAATCTCTTCCAAGCGGCTCAATCGCTCCTCGAGCGTAGGGTCTATCGCTTCGTCGATCATGCTTGTGCGTCGTCGTTGTTGTGAGTGCTCAGCGTTTCAGCGTCGATCGTGCCGCCACTGACGCGTAATTGAAAGGGTGCGCCGGGTGAAAAGTCTTCCAGTGTTCGCAGCACCCGACCATCGGCAGTCCTTGCGACTGAATACCCGCGTGCCAGAGTGGACAGGGGCGAAAGAGCTTCGAGTCGCCCAGCGAGGCCCCGAAGAGTGATCGTCCGCACTTGGATCAGATCGTTCGTCTCCCGTTCCAGCCGGTCAGCTCCAAGATCGAGTGACTGGCGTGCCGGAACGAGTCTTCGCTCTATCGCGTGGTGTAGTCGTCCCATGCGCTCGGCGACCTCAACGCCGGGGCGAGCGGCGGTCCGTCGGAGTGCACGACCGAGGCGCTCTGGACTCCGCCGGAGGTGTCCAAGCAGTGCGGGCCCGTCGGGGACGACGGTCTCCGCAGCGGCGCTCGGTGTGGGGGCCCGGACGTCCGCGACCAGATCGGAGATCGTGACGTCGACCTCGTGGCCCACCGCAGAGATGACAGGGACAGGACACTCGGCGATGGCACGGGCCACCGGCTCTTCGTTGAAGGCCCAGAGGTCCTCCAGTGATCCTCCTCCACGCCCGACGATGATCACATCGGCGAGGCCCGTAGCTGCAAGACGTCGCAAAGCGGCCGCGACGTCGGTGGAGGCACCTTCGCCCTGTACCCGACTGCCCGAGAGCAGGACCCGTGTCCACGGAGCGCGTCGTCGTAAAACCGACGTGATGTCGTGGAGGGCCGCACCGGTCGGCGATGTTACGACACCGATACATCCCGGGTAAGCCGGCAGCGGTCGCTTTCTCTCGATCCCGAGGAGACCCTCCAGTTCGAGCTTCTGCTTGAGCGCCTCGAAGGCTTTGCTCCAGAGTCCGTCCGCGCCCTCGGCCTCGAGTTTCTGCGCGATGACCTGAAACTGCCCTCGCTGCTCGTAGATCGTTAGGTCGCCATAGACCCGGACCTTGGTCCCGACATCCGGGTCTGCCGGCAGCTTGGCCGAGTCACCGGCAAACATCACTCCACCGATCTGAGCGCGATCGTCCTTCAGGGTGAAGTAGCAGTGACCTGGGCGAGACCGTGTCCAGCTGCCGATCTCTCCACCTACCCAGAGTGGTTCGACGCTGCTGTCGAGAAGGCCCTTCACCGCTTTGTTCACCTGGTAGACCGACCAGACCTTTGGGGCCCGGTCGATAGACTCGGGCTCTGGGTCGAGGTCCTCTACCTCATCCGTGTCATCCCAGCCGGCATCGGTTCCACCAACCTCATCATCATCAAACAGGTCGAACGTGTCGTCGCTCATTGGTCGGACCCTCGCGCCGCGCCGCCTATGCGGACCGTCTTACTGACCGGCGGCAATCCGAGCCGACTTGACCGTATTCGCCAGGAGCATGGTGATCGTCATCGGGCCCACACCTCCGGGCACTGGGGAGATCGCCGCTGCCTTTTCGCTGACCTCGTCGTACAGCACGTCACCACAGACGCGGTAGCCCTTCTCTTTGGTGTCGTCATCGACCCGGTTGGTGCCCACATCGATGACCACAGTGCCTTCGGCTACCATGTCCGCGGTGACCATTTCCGGACGACCCATGGCCACGACCAGGATCTCCGCCGTGCGTGTCACCGCGCCGAGGTCGGGTGTTCGCGAATGTGCGACTGTCACCGTCGCGTTTCCGCCCGGAGCCTTCCGCATCAGGAGCGAGGCGAGCGGCTTTCCGACGATGTTGGAGCGACCCACGATCACCACGTGCTTTCCATTGGGGTCGTGACCGCTGCGGACGAGCATTTCCACGACCCCAGCTGGAGTGCACGGAGCAAAGAAGTCACCCGAGCCCGTGGCGAGCCTGCCCACGCTAACCGGGTGAAATCCATCGACGTCTTTTGAAGGATCGATGGCCTCGATGACCTTTCCTTCATCGATATGGTCCGGGAGCGGGAGCTGGACCAGGATGCCGTGGATCGACGGATCGGCGTTCAGCCCTTCGACAACGCCCAGCAACTCGTCTTCGGAGGTGTCCGCGTCTAACGTGATCTGCTGGGAATGGATTCCCATCGCAGCGGCGGCCTTGTTCTTCATGCCCACGTACATCTGGGAGGCCGGGTCGGCGCCAACCAGCACCGTCGCGAGTCCAGGCACGATGCCTGACCCGACGGTCAGTGAGGAGACTTCGTCTTTCAGCTCCCCGCGGATCTCGTTGGAGATATCGCGGCCAGAGATGATCTGTGTGCTCATCGGTCCCCCGGAATTGGGATGCTTTCTACGCTCGACTAGGATCGTGCCGAGGCTGGGAAATCCGGCCAAGGCGACCCCGAAACGGAGAATCTAACAGAGTACTAAGAGGTGCCTAGATGTGGGAAAATCCAACTATCGAGCGAAGTCCACTGTCCTCGTCTCCCTCACGACGACAACCTTGATCTGCCCCGGATACTGAAGCTCTGCCTCGATGCGCCGCGCGACAGTATCGGAAATCTGAGCCATCTCTCCGTCCGTGACCTTTTCTGGCTCCACCATCACCCGGAGCTCGCGGCCTGCCTGGATCGCAAAACAGCGAGCGACTCCCTCCTGCTCCATGGCCAGTTCTTCGAGCCGCTCCAGTCGCTTCACATACCCATCGAACATCTCACGGCGGGCACCTGGCCGAGATCCGCTGATGGCATCGCCCGCTGTGACCAGGAAGGTCTCGGCGAAGAAGTGCGGCTCTGCGTCGTGATGCGCCTTGATGGCGTTGAGCACGAGCGGGGTCTCGTCGTGCTTCTTGCACAGACGATAGCCGAGCTCGACGTGGGTCCCCTCGTGTTCGTGTGTCATCCCCTTACCGACGTCGTGCATAATCGCCGCTCGCTTGGTCCCCTGAACGTCGAGTCCCATTTCGGCTGCCATCGAGCCAGCCAGGAGCGCCACCTCTCGGGAGTGCTGCAGCTGATTCTGACCGTATGAGGTACGATACTTCAGCCGGCCGAGCGTGCGCACGATCTCCGGATGGATGTTGTGAAGCCCGAGTTCATAGAGGACCTCCTCCGCGGCCTCGACCATTCCCTTCTCGACCTCTTCCCCGGCCTTCTCCACGATCTCTTCGATTCGTCCAGGGTGAATCCGGCCGTCTTCCACAAGCTTCTCAAGAGCGATGCGGGCGGTCTCGCGTCGAACGGGGTCGAACGCGCTTAGCACAACGGCTTCCGGCGTATCATCGATGATGACATCGACTCCAGTGGCCTGCTCGAAAGAGCGGATATTGCGCCCCTCTCGGCCGATGATGCGACCTTTCATGTCATCCGAGGGCAACTGAACCACGGAGACGGTCGTCTCAGCCGTCAGATCAGCGGCCATTCGCTGAATCGCGAGAGCAACAATCTTGCTGCCCTCCTTCTCGGCCTCGCGCTGTGCCTGCTCCTTGATTTCACGAAGAGAATTGGCGGCCTCAGCCCGCGCGATGTCCTCGAGGTCCGCCATGAGCTCCGTCTTGGCCTCTTCCTGACTCATGCCCGCGAGTTTTTCGAGCCGACCCCTGGCTTGGGCACTTTGGGTTGCGACTTCTTTCGCTTCACTCTCCAGACCCTGCTCGCGCGTGTGCAGCGACGCCGTCCGGGCGTCCTGCTCCAGCTCACGAGAATTCAGGCGATCGGCTTGTCGATCAAAGGCGTCCGAGCGTTCCTCTGCCCGGCGTTCGGCCCGTTCGACCTCTTCCCTGCGACGGTTCTCCTCGATTTTCCACGATTCACGGAAGCGAAAACCATCTTCTCGCCCCGCGATTTCACCAGCTTTCCGGGCATTCTCTGCTTCGCTTTCAGCCCGCTTGAGGATGCGAGAGGCTTCGTCCTGTCCTGCCTGCTTTTCCAGCTCCTGCCGTGTTCTTTCACGATTCCGTGAGACAATAAAACCGAGCAGTGCTCCGAGAACGAGTCCGACCGCCGCCGCCACCATAGTAGGCGGGGTGATCATATATGTAACTCCAAAATCGACCGGGTATGGCCGAGGTGAGCGTAGATTTCAATTTGAGGATAGGGTACGGGTAAACCCGCACGCAAGCCGACGTCAGGACGGAATCGACCGCTCCACCTGCTCGGCAAGCGCGTCAACCTGACGTGCGAGGTCGGCTCGCAGCTTTTCGAGGTCATCCCTCGCCTGGAAGCATTCGTCCGCAATAGACAACGCCGCCAGGATCGCCGCCTTGTGCCCCTCGATCAGGCCCGCCGCCATTCGAATCTCGTGAATCCGGTCATCGACCATCGTGGCACACCTTCGGGTGTACTCTGGCTCGGCGCTCGCACGAATGGTGTGTTCTTCCCCGGCGATACGCACGGTGACCGACGTCTTCGGGCTCATCCTTGGTTCTCCAGGAACTTGATACGCGCGATCATTCGATCGACGCCGGCCCGGGCCGCCTCGAGGCGACCCCTCAGCTCGACGTTCTCGGTTTCGAGGCCCTTCAGACGGTTCATGAGTTCACCCGCCTCAGCCTCGTTACCGGTAAACCTGCGCACCAGCTCCGCCAGTTCCACGGTCTTGGCTTCGGCCGCCTTGGTGCGCTGCCGAGCCTCAGAGAGCTTGTCGAAGAGCTGACCCACGGCCCCTTCGAGTCTCTTGAACGCGGCCTTGTCGGCGGCCACTCCGTTATCCTCGGGCTCTGACACCGAGATCCTCCTCGAGGCGTTTGAGAACGGCCTTCACGCTCTTGTCGACGTCCTTGTCCTTCAGGGTTCGTTTTGGAGAGCGGAAGCGCAAGCGGAATGCTACGGAGCGGACACCGGCCTGCACGCCCTCCCCGGTGTAAACGTCGAACAGATCTACTGCCTCGAGATCCTTGCCCCCGACCTCTTTGATCCGTGCGGTGACATCGCCTGCAGCCAGAGTCTGCGGCACCAGCAGCGCGAGATCGCGCTCAGAAGCCGGGAACTGGGGCAGAGGCACGTCCGTGGGAGCGTTCGCCGGAGCGGGCTCCGCGGGAAGCACGATTTCGAGCCCCCACACTTCGCCGGCCCAAACGGGAAGATCCACGGCACCTGCCAGAACCCTTCCGCCATGCCCGACCACCTGACCTCCCCCTGTGCGCACCACCAACGTCTGTGCTCCGTCGAGCTGCGGTGGAGCCACCATTGCCGTGGGGCCCGGTGCTTGAAGGGTCGAGGCGGGGGCGACCTCAGGCCCCTCCTGGTAGGCGATCGCTGCCGTGTCCTCGACCAGCACCTTGAGGTCCCAGATCGCGAGCGGTTCGTCTTCTCGTGACCAGTGGGACGGTTCCCGGAGTCCGGTCAGCACCGCAGCGATGTGAGTCGCTTCCCCAGGTGGGTTCCCCTTCCCGGCGCTGCGAAATGTCGTCCCGATCTCGAAGAGCCGAACGTCCCGATTCCCGTGCGCAAGGTTGTATTCGAGGCGTCGCAGCAGCGCGGGAAGCATTCTGGAGCGCATGAAGGGCTCCGTGGTGGCCAAGGGGTTCGCAACCTCGACATCACCCTCTCCCGGCGGTGCAAACGCGGGCGTGTGCGCCTCGAAGAGGCCGGCCGCCGCGAGCGAAGCGCGAAGCTGGTCTTCCAGGAGAAACAAGGGATGGTCGGGGACGTTCCCTGGCCTCTGTGGACCGAGTGTCTCCGGAAAGCGATCGAACCCGTGCGTTCGGGCAACCTCTTCGATGAGGTCGACCTCCCTGGTCACGTCGTAGCTACGGAATCCGGGCACGCGCACGTGCAGAACGCCATCGAGTTCTCCTTCGACCACGAATCCCAGCGGCTCGATGAGTTCGCGCACATACGCACTCTCGAACGGAATACCAAGCAGGTGCTGGATCCGAGAGAGCCGCAGGTCGACGAGTTGGGTCTCAAAGGGGCTCGGACAACAATCGAGAATCGGCCCGTCCACTTCCCCACCAGCCGTCGCGAGCACGACTGCGATACAACGCTCCATCGCCTTCCGCATCCCGTCCGGATCGACGCCACGCTCGTATCGATACGAAGCATCCGTCGACATGACGAGCGCCTTTCGCGTTTTCCGGATGGATTTGGGGTCGAAGAGCGCACATTCGAGCAGCAAATCGGTGGTTTCATCCTCCACTTCGGAGTTCTGTCCGCCCATCACGCCTCCGATTGCGACCGGCTGCTCAGCATCGCAGATCAGCAGCATATCGGACGTGAGCGTCCGCGACTCACCGTCGAGAGTGGTGAGTGCCGCCTCCGAGGCGGAAGCCCGGCGCACGTTGATGGCAGATCCACCCAGGCGATTCATGTCGAATGCGTGCATCGGCTGCCCGAGTTCGAGCAGGACGTAGTTCGTGGCGTCGACCACATTGTTGATCGGACGGGCACCCGCGCCCCGCAGACGCTCCTGTAACCACGCCGGCGACGAACCGATCTTCACCCCGCGAATAACAGCACCGAGATACCGAGAGCAAAGGTCCGGGTCCTCGATTCGGATCGTGACGCCCGACCCTGTGACCTCGGCTGGATCACTCAAGTAGGCGAATTCGGATTCGTCCGCACCAGGCACGTCCACGAGTCGAACCTCGCCCGCCCCCTCAGAGGCCAACTCACGGGCGATCCCGGCATGTGAAAGGAGATCGCCCCGGTTCGATGTGATCTCGACGTCGAGTGTCGCATCATCCAGGCCGAGGGCCGGCACGAATGCCTCACCCGGAGTGAAGGATCCACTCAATTCTAGAATCCCATCATGCTCCACCCCGAGACCTAACTCCTTGGCAGAGCATAGCATACCTTGAGACAGCTCACCTCGAATCTTCGCTTTCTTGATCTTGAAGTCGCCGGGGAGCAGCGAGCCAATGGGAGCGAACGGATAGTATGTGTCTGCGGTCACATTGGGGGCTCCACAGACGACCTGAACGATGCCGTCGCCGCCATCGACCTCACAAACCTTGAGTCGATCCGCGTTGGGGTGCTGCTCAGCCTTGAGCACCTTCCCTATCACAATGTCCCCTAATCCATCTCCGGGGCTCGAGATCTCCTCGACCGGTGCGCCTCGGAGTGCCAGATGGACTGAGAGCTCCTCCGGTGTTCCGGCGAGCCCGGGAACCATGTCCTTCAGCCATCGTGTGGACACGTTCAAGAGAACTGCTCCAGGAATCGCACATCGTTCTCGAAGAAGGTCCTCAGGTCACTCACTCCATGCTTCAACAGGGCGATTCGTGCCGGCCCCATGCCAAACGCCCATCCCGTGTATCGCTCTGGATCATAGCCAGCGTTCGCGAGCACATTGGGATCGACCATCCCTGCGCCCATGATCTCCAGCCAGTCGGTCTCTTCCCTGGTGCCGTCAGGCCGAGTAATGACGCGTTTCACGTCCACCTCAGCGCTCGGCTCGGTAAACGGGAAAAACGACGGACGGAAACGGACCTGAGTGTCCGGACCCCAGTAACGACGAGCGAATTCAGCCAGGGTAGCCTTGAAGTCGACGAAAGTGACTCCCTCGTCCACTACGAGTCCTTCGATCTGCATGAAGGCGGGCGTATGCGTCGCGTCGTAAGTATCGCGTCGATAGACCCAACCTGGCGCAAGAATGCGAATCGGCGGCTCGAATTTCTCCATGGTCCGCATCTGGACCGGAGACGTGTGGCTGCGTAGCAGCACCGAGTCGACCAGATACAGGGTATCCTGCTCATCTGCCGCGGGGTGGTCGAGTGGGGTATTGAGCGCCTCGAAGTTATACCATTCGGTGTCTGCCTCCGGCCCCCGAGCTCGACTGAAGCCCAAATCGCGGAAAATGTGCCAAATTTCGTCCACCGCCTGGGTAATCGGGTGTAGCCCACCTTTCCACTTCGCACGCCCAGGCAGTGAAAGATCGAGACTGCCAGTGACCGCTGGGCCGGCGAGATCCGATGCCCGGGTGTCCAGTGCGGTGGTAACCGCCCCTTTCACTTGATTTGCCTTCTGGCCGACCCGTGGGCGATCCTCGGCCGACATATGGCCGACTCCCCTCAGGATTCCAGAGATTCGGCCCTCACTGCGCCCCAGATAGGTCACACGGGCGGCTTCAAGAGCTTCCGTGTCCGCCGCCGACGCGATCGCGTCGAGCGCCTCACGTTCGAGGGCCACAAGAGCCTCGATCGGATTTGAATCACTCATTCAGGTGAATGGTCGTAAGTCGTTGGGGCCGGCCACCGGAGCCGAAGAGCGAAAACTACAACGCCGAACCGCTGTGGACTACTGACGGTACGCGGGAATACCGGCTAACGCGACCTTGCTTCGGACGAAGACGCCACTGCCTCGGCCCACTTCCCGGTCTTCGGCATCATAGGCTATCGCCTCCGCGATGATCTGGGAGCGATTTTGGGTTACCACACACCCCACGGACCTCAAACGGCCCTCGGACACCGGGCGTGTCAGGTACGTGGTAAAGGATGTCGTCAGCACGAATACGTCCTCCACGATCGATGAAGCCGCGAAAAAAGCCGCATCGTCGAGCATTTTGAAGGTGACGGAACCGTGGATGGCTCCCGCGGGATGGAAATATTTCGGATGGACCTCAATCTGGATCGTGGCTGCTTCGTGTTCGACTCCGATAGTCGGTCGGTAGAACTCGTTGATGGGAGCCTGAAGGTACATATGCTCGAGGGCCCGGAAGTGGTCCCGGTTCATGAGTTCCTTTCGCGAGCTACGCGAAAGGGCCCCGCAGCATCAGCTACGGAGCCCTTAAACGTCCGGTGCACCGATCGAGACCGACCGATCAGGCTCAGCCAGCCTTGGACGCCAATCCTGCGCGTGCTTGCTCAACGACGGCACCGAAGGCATCGGGGTTACGGACCGCGAGATCCGCCAGAGCCTTTCGATCCAGCTCAATCCCGGCGTGCTTCAGGCCGTTGATGAAGACCGAGTATGACATGTCGTGTTCACGGGTCGCGGCGTTGATACGGGCGATCCAGAGCCTGCGGAAGTTCCGCTTCTTGTTCTTGCGGTCCCGATACGCGTGCTCCCAGCCCTTCTCAACTGCGTCCTTCGCTGTCCGGTAGAGATTCTTCCGGCCGCCAAAATAACCCTTGGCAACCTTGAAGATCTTCTTCTTTCGATTATTCCGCGGGACGGCAGAGGTGGTTCTTGGCATGGTACTGCCTCCTTAGGCGTAGGGGAGAAGTTTGTTCAGCTTCTTCGCATCAGCCTTAGACACGAGATCGGCCTTCCGAAGACGACGCTTACGCTTCGTAGTCATCTTCGTGAGGATGTGGCTCTTATAGGCCCTCATCCGCTTCAACTTTCCGGTTCCGGTCTTCTTGATCCGCTTCGCCGCACCACGGTGCGTCTTCATCTTCGGCATTGTATCTGATACTCCGTTCTCCCCACTGAGTCGGGGCGTTCGTCAGGCTTTTAGCGGAGCGAGGACCATCGACATGATCCTCCCCTCCATGTTCGGGTTTGATTCCACTTTTGCGATGTCCTGCAGTTCTTCCATCACTCTGGACAGAACCTCGAGACCGATCTCGGGATGTGTCACCTGACGACCCCGAAACATCATCGTCAGCTTTACCTTGTTACCCTCTTCGAGGAATCGCTTCGCATGACCGACCTTGAACTTGTAGTCGTGGTCTTCGATTCCAGGGCGGAACTTCACTTCCTTGACTCTGATCGTGTGTTGTTTCTTCCGCGCCTCACGACGAGCTCGATCCGCTTCATACCTCACCTTCCCGTAGTCCATCATCTTGACCACGGGGGGTCGAGCCTCTTCCGCTACTTCTACCAGATCCATTCCTCGCACGGTAGCCCGTTCCCGGGCCTCGTCGATCGAGACGATACCGATCTGTTCACCATCGTCCTGGATGAGCCGTACTGGGCTGATCCGAATCTGGTCGTTGACGCGAGTACGCTTGTCGATTTTTCGCTACCTCCGATGGAGTGTATGGCGAGCACCTTCCGGCACTCATCAATAAAAAAGCCCGAGACAAGTCTCGGGCCGCAACCGGGATAGACGGACGGAGTCATGCTCCGGGCGTCGACCCCTGCGACCCTCATGTCGGCCCCTGAGGAGCCCTGAAGGTGGAGCCGCCGGTCACTGCGACTCACTTCCTGATTTTCGCCCACCCGAGGGTGGTCTAAAAAGATGCTCCGAGAGGCGGCCCGGGTCAACGCCCAGACCATCTCTCGAACATTCTCTTCAACCGAGCGCCTTCGTCCCGATCTCATCCGTGATAAGCGCAATGAAGTCCTCACGACTCATGACTTCCTGCTTCTTGCCCGCACCCCGTTTCCGCACCGCGACGGTGCCGTCTGCGGCTTCGCGCTCTCCGACGACCGCCATGTAGGGGATTTTCAGTGTTTCGGCCTCGCGAATCCGATATCCGAGAGTCTCGCGAGATTCGACTGTAACCCGGGCGCCAGCTGCGACGAGCGCGGCCCGTAGCTCCTGCGCACTGGCGTCCCACTGCTCACCTACTGGCATCACGCGAACCTGCTCAGGTGCAAGCCATGTTGGGAATGCGCCGCCATAGTGCTCGATTAGCCCGCCAACGAACCGCTCCATGGACCCGAGCAGCGTTCGATGTATGACCACGGCGTTGTGACGCTCGTTGTCCGACCCAACGTACTGGAGCCCGAAACGCTCGGGCATAAGGAAGTCGAGCTGGAACGTGCCACCCTGCCACTCCCGCCCGATCGCGTCGACCACATTTACGTCGATCTTGGGTCCATAGAACGCTCCGCCACCCTCTTCCTCGACGTAGTCCATGCCGCGCCGCTCGAGCACATCCCGGAGTGTCTCCGTCGCCGCGTCGTATACCACAGGGTCTCCGATCGCCTTCTCGGGCCTGGTACCCAACGACACGTTGTACTCGTAGCCGAAGATCTTCAGCAGGTAGTCTGCCAAGTCCAGAAGCTTGTCATACTCGACTCCGATCTGATCCGGACGCACGAAAATATGCGCGTCGTCCTGGGTGAAGCACCGGACACGAAGCATTCCGTGGAGCGCGCCCGAGCGCTCGTAGCGATAGCAGGTCCCGAGTTCCGCGAAACGGAGCGGGAGATCACGATACGAACGGGTCTGTGTCTTATAGATCATGAAGTGATGAGGACAGTTCATGGGCTTCATGCGGAAGCGCGTGCCCTCATCCTCCATGACCGGGAACATGTTGTCTTCGAACACCTCAAGGTGGCCCGAAATCTTGTAAAGCTCTTCACTCGCGATCTGCGGAGAGTACACCAAATCATACCCATGGCTCAGGAGCGTATCCTTCAGGAACTCCTCGACCGTGTGGCGGATGATGGCGCCCCGCGGGTGCCAAAGAATGAAGCCCTGCCCGATCTCTTCCTGGATTGAGTAGAGGTCAAGCTCCTTTCCCAGCACGCGATGGTCGCGTTTCTTGGCTTCCTCAAGACGATTCAGATGCTCTTCGAGCGCCCCCTTCTTGTGGAAGGCAGTCCCGTAGATGCGCTGCAGCATCTGCCGCTTCTCGTCGCCTCTCCAGTACGCGCCCGCGCCTGAGAGCAGCTTGAAGTGCTTCAGCTTCCCGGTACTCGGCACATGCGGCCCTTTACACAGGTCCAGGAAAGGGCCGTTTTCATACACCGTGATGACTTCGTCGTCATCGAACTCTTCGAGTCGCTCCAGCTTCAGCGGATCATCACTGAACAGTTCGCGCGCCTCGGCCTTGTCGACCTGTCGTCGCTCAAACGGCTGATCCGCCTTGATGACCTCGCCCATCTGCTTCTCGAAGGCGGCCAGATCCTCCGGGGTAAACGGTTCATCCACCTCGAAGTCGTAATAAAAACCTTCGTCGATCGCCGGCCCGAAGCCGATCCCTGCGCCCGGTCGCAGTTCGCGCACCGCCGTCGCGAGGATATGGGCGGCCGAGTGACGGAGCACCTCGAGAGTTGCCGGATCCCTTTCGGTCAGAATCGAAATGGTCGCATCGCCCTCGATGGGCTCCATGAGGCCGATCGTCTCGCCGTTCACGACCGCCGCGACGGCAGCCTTTGCGAGGCCCGGTCCAATGGATGCAGCGACATCACCACCGGTCGAGCCATGAGGGAGCTCGAGGACGTCGCCGTTGGGGAGTGTGATGCGGATGTGTTCGCTGGACATGGTTCTGGTCTGGTTAAAAGTCCGTGAGTCGTTTCACTGTAGACGTTCCGTCCACGTGCCCACTGGCATAAAAAAACGCGGCGCCCGTGGTTCGGGGGCCGCGCCTCAGTCCGGTTTCAGCTCAAGCTAACCGACAAGCACAGCCCCCCACCCAGTCTCCCGGGTGGTGGTCGTCGTGGTCGTTCGGCAAGCGTTCACCATTTCTCCATTGCTGGTGCGATCACACGATGGGGAGAGCGACGGAGGCGGTCAATGGCGCTGACCGGAGTTCAGGCCGCGAGCACCCCCGTGGCGCCCAGCGATCAAGCGAAGGCCACAGCCCAAACACCAACCCGACCAGGAACACGATTACTGCGACCCACGTGATCAGCCAGAGAAACAGAAAGGGTTCCACTAGGAACGTCATCTACGCAGCGCCCCCCGACGATCATCCTCCGCGCTGAGGGGGCGCGACAGGATCCGGCAGTTTCGGCATCGCGGCGGCCGTGTAGCCCAGAAGAAGAAGGGTCGGCACGGTGCCGGTCAGCGACTGGTTGATGCGGCCGATGACGGCCGGCGCGGTATCCCACGAGTGTTCGATCATCCAGAGTTGGTCTGCAGACGCCGGGCCCGTGACAGATTGGATCGCTCCCCAGATTCCCGCCCCGAGTGAAGCCGCGTCGAGATCGTCGGCCAAAACGTCGAGTTCTTCCCGTACTGTGGCGATCTGACCATTAATGGCCTCGTCATCTGCCGAGACGAGAGCCTCCAGCTCATCGACTGCATCGCGCATCGCATCGACGGCCTCCTCAGCATCTGACACTGGACCGGACATTCGGTACGACTCCAGCATCGCCAGATAGCGTGTCCGCATGGGACGACGTGCCAGTTCGACGCGCGGATCGAGTCGTACCACGACCTCCGTCTGCACTACATCTGTCCCCGTCGCCAACTCCACGAGATACGTGCCCGGCATCACCCGGGGGCCCGGATCCATCGCATTGCCATTGGCATCGTCCTCAACCAGGCGGAGGTCCCAGATGACCTCGTTGAGGCCCGAGCTACCCGGTGCGTCGAGTTCCCGAATCGCCCCGCCGGTCGCACTTTTGACCCGTAAAGTGAGGTCGTCCACCGAAGTAGCGAGGTGATAGCGAATTCTGGCTCCCGCGCGTGGGTTCGGCGCGGCGTAAATACCGGGGGTCCAGCCCTGTGGATTATAGGAGTTGTACGATGTGGCCCTGCGGATCGGAAACAGAAACGCGTTGGCGGCAACCGCGCCCGCATCCAGACGCTCGAGCGGGGTAATGTCCTCCATGATCCAAACACCGCGCCCATGCGTACCGAGGACGAGGTCGTTTTCTCTGGGGTGAATCTTTATGTCATCAATCGGGACCGTCGGAAGATTGTTCTTCATCCTGACCCAATTCTGACCGGCATCCGCGGAGACGTAGACACCCATTTCATTTCCGGCGAACAGCAGGTTCGCCTTGTCGGGGTGTTCCGTCAGGGCGCTTATGGGGGACATGGGGAGGCCCGAAGTCATCGGCTCCCAATCCTGGCCGGAATTCTCGCTGGAGTAGATGTATGGATTGAAGTCATCGTTGCGGTGTCCATCAAAAACGATGTGCACACGGCCCGCGGCCTCCCCTGACACAACGATTCGAGTCACGTAGGTGAACGCCGGGAGGTCTTCAAACCGATCCGTGATATCCGTCCACGTGGCTCCACCGTCGCGGGTCACGTGTACGCGCCCGTCGTCAGAACCCGTGTAGATCAGGGCGGCATCTCGTGGCGACTCACCGATTGCAGTGAGGTTGCCGTAGGACGACTGTCCGTCGTTGCGGGACATCTGAGGCGTGCCGCCGACGATGCCCATGATCGGGAGTGTGTCTCGGTCGATCGCCCACGTGAGATCAGGACTGATCGGCTCGAACGAATCACCCAAGTCAGTCGACTTGTAGAGCACGTTCGACCCGATATACACGGTGTTGTCGTCGTGCGCAGAGATCAGGACCGGTGTGTCCCAGTTCCAACGAGGATCCTGGCGTTCGCCGTCCGGATCGAATCGAGCGGTCGGGCGACGACGAGCACGCTCCATGGAGATGAGATCGACCCGGCTCAGATTGCCGCCCTGCGACTCCGCGAGCATGACGTCGGGGTTGGTCGGGTGCATGACCGTAAAGAAGCCGTCCCCACTGCCTACGTTGTACCAGTCGCGCGCGCGAATCCCCTGGTTTGACCAGGTGTCCGACGGGGCACACCAAGACCCGTTGTCCTGCAGCCCTCCGCAAACGTGATACGGGTCGCGCATATCGATGCCGACCTCGTAGAGCTGAGCAAGTGGGAGATTCCTGAACTGATACCAGTTGTCGGAGCGATCCCAGCTTATCGAGACCCCGCCGTCGCTCCCGAGAATCAGGTGGTCCGAGTTCCCAGGGTTGATCCACAACGCATGGTGGTCGAGATGGACGCCCTCGGCCGCGTCATTGGTGAACGACCGCCCCCCATCGCTTGTCCGAAACAGGTCGGAACCACCCAGATACATACGCTCCGGGTCGTTGGGGTCGATACGAATCTGGGAGTAGTACATGGGTCGATTGTTCGTCGTGGACCTCTGTTCCCAGCTCTCGCCACGATCCGTCGAACAGTACACGCCGTTTTGCACCTGATCACCCTGAGGCGCGGCGCCGCGACCACCCGGACCCCGAGCATCCGCCTCTACGAGGGCGCAGACTAGGTTCCCGTCACGGCGATAGATGTCGAGCCCGATCCTTCCCATATCACCGTCCGGCAGCCCGTTCGACATCTCAATCCAGGAGGCTCCGCCGTCCGTCGTCCGGTAGATGCCACTCCCGGGCCCGCCACCGTTGTACCCCCATGCCTTCCGCTGGCGCTGATACATGCCGACGAAGAGGGTCTGTGGGTCATTCGGGTCCATCGCCATATCGATGGCACCGGTGTTGTCATCAATGTAGAAGACGTGCTCCCAGGTCACACCTCCGTCGGTCGTCTTGTAAACGCCGCGCTCCGGATTTGAGCCCCAGAGGTGCCCCATCGCCGCGACATAGGCGACGTCGGGGTTTCTGGGGTGCACCGCAATCCGGGAGATATGGTGGGTGTTCTCAAGCCCAAGGTGCGTCCAGGTGCGCCCTGCGTCCGTAGTTCGGTAGACACCGTTTCCCCATGGCGAACTCTGCCGGTTCTGAGGCTCTCCTGTACCCACCCACACGACGTTCGCGTTCGAGGGGGCTACCGTGACATCCCCCACGGACGAGGTGACTTCATTGTCGAAAATCGAGGCGAAGGTGATGCCGGCATTTTCCGTCTTCCAGATTCCACCCGTTGCCGTCCCTACGTAGAAGACAGAGGGGTCACTCTCCACCACGGCCAGATCGGAGATCCGACCCCCGACGATGGTCGGGCCGACTTCGCGCCACTCAAGGGCGTTCGCGACCGAAGCGACCTGGTCCGGGGTCTGAGCGAAAAGGGCGGGTGCAGCCGCCAAGAGCGCGACTGCGGCGCCAGCGAAGGAAGTATTAGTGCGCATGAAGAATCCTGTGGGGCTTCGTATCAATCCGAGGAGGCAATCCTAGGGCCCGGCGCGACGCAGCGCACGGTCCGGACATACCTTCTGTTGCCCATCGCAGGTCGCATGAGCGCCGGAATTACGGATACACGACCCGCAGCTGAATCACACCGGCTGGCGACACGGCATCGCCGCCATGGCAGAACAACTCGGAATGCTCTTCGTAATCGCCAGTCTGGTTCAGGTCGATGCACACCAAGGCACGGTGCCTTGGTCGTGGTTCCGCACGTAGAAGCGTGCAACGGGTGGGCCGGACTGTTGCTCCGGGTTGAACTCACATCTTTTCGTGCGTGGGATTAGCGTTGTAGGCAGCCGTGCCACCCGGACGAATCGAGAGATAGTCCCAGCCCTCCCCGGTCAGCATCTTCCCGAGAAACGTGATTTGTCCGACGTGGTAGGCCGTGTGGCCGAGTGAACGCTCGAGGGCCTCGACCACCGTCAACTCCACTCCGCGGACCAGCACCACCCTGGAGAGCTTCTCGTCCGTGAGCCCGCCAAGCGTCTCCACAAGGATATCCCATCCCTCATCCCAACGAGCGATCACCTCGTCCCCTGTGACGGTGCGGACGGAGAACTCGTCGTCACGCTCTCTCCACGCCTTCTCACCATCAGTTGTGAGAAAGTCGGTGAAGCGTGACTTGAAATTTCCGCTGAGGTGCCAGACGATCATCGCGACCGAAAGGCTCTCCGCGGACACGCGCGTGCACAGTTGCCCGCCACTGAGCTGACCCATCGCACCTCGCCCCAGTGTCCGATAGCGTCGGTATTCCCCTTCGATCGCCGAGATGACGTCCCGCATTCATGGCTCCGGTTGCAGATCCTCGAAGAGACCCGGTCTACTTGTCGGCCTAGACATGGTCCGGGCCTCTTCTTCGGCCTAGAATGCCGCCTACCCGTCAACGCCTAAGCGTCCGTGTCACAGCGACGTCATCACCAACCCGATCACACCATGCATAAGCTCTTTTCGCTCTTGGCCCTAGCCCTCATCGCATGTGCACCACAGACCCCTGAGGTCGCGAGGTGGGAGGCTATGGCGGACGATGTCACGATTACAAGGGATGACTGGGGCATCGCTCACATCCACGGACCGACGGATGCGCACGCGGTCTTCGGCATGATCTACGCCCAGGCGGAGGACGACTTCAATCGAATTGAGGTCAATTTTCTCAATTCACAGGGCCGGCTGGCAGAGGCCGAGGGAGAAGCTGAGATCTGGCGCGACCTCCGCATGCAACTGTTCATAGATCCTGTCGAAATGCAGGACTTGTATGTGCAGAGTCCGGAATGGCTGAAATCGCTCATGAACGCCTGGGCCGATGGCCTCAACTACTATCTACATACGCATCCGGAAGTGACCCCGCGCGTGCTGGACCAATTCGAGCCGTGGATGGCGCTCACCTTCAGCGAGGGGAGCATCGGAGGCGACATCGAGCGAGTGAACATGGGTCAGCTGGAAGCGTTTTATGGGGCCCTTCCCCAAGCTCTCAAGATGGCCGGCGTGGCCGCCGACGCGAATGTCTCGCCCATCGTGGCAGCGTTGGACCCGGCGGTGTTGCGGGATGCTGAGATCGTCATCCAAGAACCGCTTGTGGACTGGAGTGAGCCCCAGGGCTCGAACGGCTTCGCCGTCGCGCCACAGAACACGGAGAACGGGAACGCTCTTCTCCTTATCAATCCCCACACGTCGTTCTTCTTCCGCTCTGAACTGCACATGTCGAGTGACGAGGGCCTGAATGCCTATGGCGCCTCGACGTGGGGCCAATTCTTCGTGTACCAGGGCTTCAACGAGGATGCCGGGTGGATGCACACATCGAGTGGCGTCGACAACATCGACGAATATCTCCTGGAGCCGCAGGTCGGGGAGGGTCGTGTAAGCTACGCACACGACGGAGAGAGCCGCCCGATGGAAACAAGGGAGGTCACGATCCGCTACAGAACCGACTCGGGAATGGAGGAGCGGACCTTCACCGTCTATCGGACGCATCACGGCCCGGTCGTTCGGAGCCTCGATGGTCAGTGGGTCGCAACCGCGCTCATGGAGGAGCCGCTATCCGCCCTGCAGCAGTCGTGGGGTCGCACCAAGGCACGCACCCTTGATGACTACCACGAGAACATGGCGATGCACACCAACTCGTCGAACAACACCCTCTACGCGGACTCGGACGGCAATATCGCCTACTGGCATTCCAATTTCGTGCCGGAACGCGACGCCAGCTTCGACTGGTCCCGGCCCGTGGATGGAAGCTCGAGCGCGACGAACTGGGGGCAGCCACACTCCGTCGAAGAGACACCAAACGTCTTCAACCCGGACATCGGCTGGCTCCAGAACACGAACAACTGGCCCTTCAGTGCCGCTGGCCCAGACAGCCCGGAGCAGTCGGATTACGCGTCATACTTCCAGCGCGGGGGCGAGAACGCCCGAGGCATTCATGCTCAGCGAGTGCTTCAGAGTCGGAACAATTTCACGATCGAAACATTGATCGAAGCCGCCTACGACACTCAGATGCCCGGCTTCGAGCCCATAGTCCCCGCTCTGATCGAGGCCTATGCTGGGACGTCTGCCTCGCACCCGCTGAAGAGCGAACTCGCGGAGCAGATGGCGCTGATCAACGGCTGGGACTACCGCTGGGGGCTTGAGTCCGTCGCAACCTCCGTCGCCACCTACTGGGCCGAGGACATGATGCAGCGTGTCGCAGCCTCTGCCCGGTCAGCGGGAATGTCGACGAATGATTACATCGCTCGTGGCGCGTCCGCAGAACAGCACCTGCAGTCGCTCAAGGCGGCTTCAGATCAGCTCGCGGCGGAGTTTGGAGACTGGCGGACACCGTGGGGCGAGATCAATCGGTATCAGCGCCTGAACGGTGATATGGTCCAGCCCTTCAATGACAGCGAGCCGAGCCTCCCCGTGGGGTTCCATTCCGGTCGTTGGGGATCGCTGGCGTCCTTCGGAGCGCGTCCTTACCCGGGAACCGTGCGACGCTACGGGACGAGCGGAAACAGCTTCGTCGCGGTCGTCGAGTTCGGGGAGCGCGTCCGAGCCATGGCCATTACGGCGGGAGGAGAAAGTGGCGACCCGGCCTCGCCTCACTTCAACGATCAGGCACAGCGGTACGCGGATGGAGATCTGCGGCCGGTGTACTACTACCCGGAAGACATCGAGGCGCACGCCCAGCGGGTGTACAAGCCAGGGAGATAGCACGCTTCCTGGGATTTAGCCTGACATGTCGCACCGTGATTCCTTGACGGCGCAGTACTGTCGATCCCGGAGTATGTGGGGGTAGCCAGGGACGCCATGTTCTCTGGTGGCGCCTCAAGCTGGAGCCTCGCACAATCCGGGCGTTCGCCACCCTCCACCTCGCCTTTGCGGTCGCTGCAGTCCTCACCGGCTGCTCGCCTCGACCGACCCAGTGTTGGGAAGTACGCCAAGCCGCTCTCCCCACAACATCACATGGCGCTGTCCGCCACTAGCGGGAACACCGGAGCGACTCATCTCCGGACTCGCATGGGGGTTGCGGTTGCTATGGGACGGTCTGGTCGGAGTGTAGATAGCTCACCAGAGTTGAGGGGCTGACCGAGCTTTGTGTATTGCCGAGGAGCTAGCGCCGGAAGAGTTCTCGCGGAGCCACATAGCGGGCGCGGGGGCTCGATTCTGGGCCCTCGGGACCGACGCAACCTAGGCCCCACGGTGTCACGGACCGAATCGAACTGTTCGGAGACATCCGGACCACGTGCGAAGGGTGTCACCCTGCACGGAGTCAGAGCCCCTGATGTAGGTCCGTGCGTCCGACCCAAACAAGAGACCGTCCGAATAGAAGACGGCCCGGCCACCGTAATGGTGACCGGGCCGCTTCATACCACCGAAGTGGTCTGGACTACATCATGCCGCCCATGCCGCCCATGTCAGGCATGCCGCCGCCTGCTGCCGCACCAGCTTCTTCCGGCACGTCGACGACCACACACTCGGTCGTCAAGAGAAGCCCAGCGATCGACGAGGCGTTCTGGAGCGCGGTGCGCACCACCTTCGTCGGATCGATGACTCCGGCCTTGATCAGGTCCTCATACTCGTCCGTCTGAGCGTTGTAACCGAAGCCGCCCGTACCTCCACGAACCGTCTGGACTACGATGCTGCCCTCGACACCCGCGTTCGCAGCGATCTGGCGAATCGGGTGCTCGAGTGCACGGAACAGGATCTGCACACCAATCTGCTCGTCCTCACGGTCGAGTTTGAGATCGTTGAGCTTGGCCTGCGCACGAAGCAGCGCAACACCACCACCCGGGACGATGCCTTCTTCAACCGCAGCACGCGTGGCGTGCAGGGCATCCTCGACCAGAGCCTTCTTTTCCTTCATCTCGGTCTCGGTCGCAGCACCGACATTGATGACAGCAACACCACCGGCCAGCTTCGCGAGACGCTCCTGGAGCTTCTCGCGGTCGTAGTCGGACGTGCTCTTGTCGATGGCAACGCGGATCTCTTCGATGCGGCCCTTGATCAGCTTCGCCTCACCAGCGCCGTCGATGATCGTGGTGTTGTCCTTGTCGATCACGACACGCTTGGCGGAACCAAGGTCGCTAGCGACAGTGTTCTCGAGCTTGAAACCGACTTCCTCCGAGATCACCTGGCCGCCGGTCAGGACGGCGACGTCCTGCAGCATGGCCTTGCGACGATCACCGAAGCCCGGCGCCTTCACGGCCGCAACCTTAAGCGTACCGCGGAGCTTGTTCACCACGAGCGTGGCGAGCGCTTCACCTTCGACGTCCTCAGAGACGATGAGGAGCGGACGACCGGTCTGCGCAACCTTCTCAAGGATCGGCAACATGTCCTTCATCGAACCGATCTTCTTGTCGTGGATGAGGATCATCGGATCCTCGAGAACCACTTCCATCCGCTCCGGGTCCGTCACGAAGTACGGGGAGAGATAGCCGCGGTCGAACTGCATGCCGTCAACGGTTTCGAGGGTCGTCTCCAGGCCGCGTGCTTCCTCGACCGTGATGACTCCGTCCTTACCGACCTTCTCCATCGCATCCGCGATCAACGCACCGATCTCGGCGTTGTTGTTCGCGGAGATCGCGCCGACCTGTGCGATCTCTTTCTTGCCCTGGGTCTCGGTTGAGAGCGCCTGCAGCTCTTCAATTACCACGGCGACACCAGCGTCAATACCGCGACGGATACCCATCGGGTTCGTACCGGCAGTGACGTTCTTCAGGCCTTCGCCGAAGATCGCCTGAGCAAGCACAGTCGCCGTCGTCGTGCCGTCACCGGCAACGTCGGACGTCTTGGTCGCGACTTCCTTGACCATCTGAGCGCCCATGTTCTCAACGGGGTCTGCGAGTTCGAGTTCCTTGGCCACGGACACACCGTCCTTGGTGACCGTCGGCGAACCGAACTTGCGATCCAGCACCACGTTCCGACCCTTCGGGCCGAGCGTGACTTTTACAGCGGAAGCGAGCTTGTCGACTCCCGCCTTGAGGCGCGCGCGCGCCTCGACATCGAATCCGAGCTCTTTAGCTGCCATGATTCGTTTATCTCCTGTCGAATGCGTTAGCGGTTACGGTACGATCGCGAGAATGTCAGACTCACGAAGGATGAGGTACTCTTCACTTTCCAGCGTGACATCGGTACCGCTGTACTTGCCGTAGAGGACCTTGTCGCCCACGGACACGTCCATGTCGAGACGAGTGCCGTCGTCAGACAGCTTCCCGGGACCGACGGCGACGATCTCACCCTGAGACGGCTTTTCTTTGGCCGTGTCTGGAATATAGAGACCACCGCGCATCTGCTCGTCCTCGTCTAGCGGCTTCACCACGACACGGTCTGAAAGCGGTTTAACCTTTTTTGCACCCATCGGACCTCCTCTGGCATACTGGGGCCAGTCTTAATTTGGAATAGCGATTAGCACTCAACATACACGAGTGCTAATGAGCCATAAATCTGTACCCGGCCACGGGGCAGGTCAACCATCCGAATCACCTGATCAGAGCCCTTCGGTGAGGATATCCATGCGGGCCACGCCGTCCAATCCAACGATGGCGTGAACCACCTCCTCGGACAGCCTTGGATCAAACCAGTGACCGAGCTCAGAGAGGTTCTCAAACGCACCACGAGCTTCGGAATACGCACGCTCAAGCACGGCTCGAGCCGAGGCGCCGAACGCCTCCTCAACCACCCCTTTCGGAACAGGCGCACCATTCCAGAGCGGATCGAGGACGGCGCGTTCGTCCTCGGTACCAAGGTGATGCACCTGCGCCACGAGTAAATTGTGCGTGCGACGACCCACATCGAACTCGAAGTCGATCAGATCATCGACCATCTGAAAGGCCGTGCCTAGGCGCGCGATGGCTGCCTCCGCACGGGTCACACGCTCGGCCATCTCGCCGGATTCGAGCACCGCTGGGGCGGCGAACGCGAGCGCGAACAGCGCACCTCCCCTGACCCGGTGGACAGCCTCGACCATTACTTCCGGATGAGGAATCGAGTCGACCCCGCCTTCTTCAGAGCCCTCCAGAACTCCAATGGAAGCCATTCGGTTCAAGAGCGAGCGCTGCACGCCCACGCGATCTTCCGCACTCAGAAGGCTCTCATCCACTCCACGATCAAGGACCGCACGGAGGAGCCGCTCGAACGACATCAACTGCAGGATCGACATGAATCTGGCGCCGGAATGATCGGCGAGCGGCAACAGGCTCTTTGCCTGATCATCGAAGAGATTGTCCGCCGCGGTAATCGTGCCCTTTATGCAGAAATTGAGTTCTGTGTATAACTGAAGCCGCTCACTTGGCACGCCCAATGAACCGAAGATCGATCGGAACAAGATCAGGAAGAAATATTCCTGCAAAAAATGAAGCCCGTCAGTCGTCGCGACCTCGTCGGAGCTGGGGACGTGAGGGGACTCGGTACGGAAGCTCTCGTCTATGAGGGACTCGAAGTCCGCGTAGACCCGGCGCACCCCGTCGGCCTGTGCCTCCATATCTGGCGCCAGGCGGTCCCAGACGCCTTCATCCGCGAGAAGCTGGACGGCGCGCTGTGAACGAAAGACGGGCGACAGGGTCATGGGCTCAGGGTCAAGGCTGGAGTAACGCAGTGCGGTCCCCAAGGGGACGCACGCTCAAGCCGGTCAATCTAGTGAAGTTCCGGCCATTGCGTCACGACTTCCCGACATGCTCGCCGGCCATTGCCAGGCCATAGAGCGTCAGGAACGGCTCGACGACATCCACGGTCGTCAAATACGGGCCAATGGTGTTCGCAAAGCCGCCTGTAGCGACGACGAGCGCATCCGGGCGCTCCCATTCGGCCTTGATCCGCCGAACGATGCCGTCGACCGCATCAATAGCCTGATAAAAGACCCCGCTCTGAATACAGGTCTCGGTACGACGGCCGATCACTCTCTTCGGGGGTTGAAGTTCGACCCTTGGGAGCTTGGCAGTCCGCGACGAAAGCCAGTCCAGTCCGGCGCGGAGACCAGGTGAAATGACGCCACCTTGGAACGCCCCATCGGCCGTGATGCAGTCGAACGTCGTTGCCGTGCCCAAGTCCACCGCAATCGTATCGCGATGGTACATCTCGCGAGCAGCAAGTGTGTTCACGATACGATCCGCGCCGACGGACATTGGCTCCTCGACCTCCAGTCGGATCCCGAGATCCGTCGCGGGCCCGACCGAAACAACATCGGCACCCGTGATCGTCTTGATCGTCTTCGACCAGACGTAATTGACCGATGGTACGACAGAGCCCACAACACCCCGCACGATGCGGTTCTCGTCAACACCACTCCCGGTGAGAAGAGCTCGAATCAATGCCGTCATCTCGTCCGCGGTCCTCGGCACGCTGGAACTCACCCGCCAGTCCGCGACAAGCTCGGTCGGTCCCGATGCCAGTCCAATCACGGTCTCTGTATTTCCGACATCCACAACGAGTTGCATCTCAGGCCCTCATTCTTGGATCAGGCACGATCTCCACTCCCCCAGCGATCACTTCTACCCGGGTGCCGTCCGGCCGCTCCAACAACAGCGCGCCAGACGCAGTCACCCCTGCTGCGATGCCCTTCCCCTCAGCCTCGGTCACCACCAGACGCCCGCATAGTGCGTCTCGCTTCTGGAAGCGTTCAACGGTGGACGCCCAAGGCTCAGCCTCAGCGAGGGCGACTCTAAGTTTCGACAGAACCGCTCCCGCCAACACTTCTCTCGAACATACTTCACGGGTGCACTCCCCGAGAGAAATCGCGACCGAGTCGAGAGCAACACCCCACCCTTCAGACGGCCGTCTGAGATTGACCCCCAGCCCGATCACGGTGCGTCCACTGCGGTGCTCACAGAGGATCCCGCCGACCTTGCGATCACCCACGAAGAGATCGTTAGGCCACTTCACCGCCACACCTACACCGGAGGTAACCGACTCAATGGCTTCGGCCACCGCCACGCCCACGATGAGCGGCAATTGAGCCACGGGATGGTCTTCACCGAGCCACGACATCCAGAGTCCAGCTCCTGTTGAGGACTGCCACACCGCACCCCTTCTTCCGCGTCCGGCCGTCTGTGCGTCGGCTACGACCACCGTCCACGCTGGCGCACCCTCTCCCGCCAATTCCGCCGCACGATCGCTCGTCGAGCCGATCGTCACGTGCGTTTCCACCAGCGGCACTCCCCAGGACCGCGACAGATCGCCGGGGTCAAGCGCCCGCCACGTCTCCACGTGGTTCATCTCAGGGCGAGCGTCGCCAGGTAGGCCAAGCCGGCGACCCAGCAATACGGGGCGAAGTAGTGGAAGGAACGCCGGGCGAGTATCACGACAAACGTCCGGATCGCCAGAACGCCCGTGATCCCGGCCATGACGCTACCGCCAACCAGAATCGAAACAGGCAAGCCAGCCGCAACCGCTGTCTCCAGATCGAGAAGTTGAAGGACGGCCGCGCCCCCCACCGCGGGAATCGCCATGAGGAACGAGAATGTCGCCGCCTCTCTTGCATTGAGTCCGAGCCACATCGCGGCAACGACGGTGGAGCCTGAGCGAGAGATCCCTGGTATGAGCGCGAACGCCTGTGCGATTCCAATCAGGCCGGCAGCTGCCCAGGTAGGACGTTTTTTATTCCCCCGGTCGAGGGCCCATCGACTGCTCCAGAGAATGCCGCCGGTCACGAGGAGAGCGACCCCCGGCGCGTAGGGATTATCGAAGAGTGCCTCGATTCGATCCTTGGCAAGCACTCCGAGCAACCCGGCCGGCACGGTCGCTACCACTATCAGACTTATGTATTGGAGCGCATCCCGATCGCCCTTCACCGCACCCCGAATCAACTCGAGAACACGACTGCGATAAACGATCAAGATGGATACGAGCGTCGCGACATGTGCTGCGATCTCGAAGGTCAGGCCCGGGATCGTGATCCCAAGCAGCGCTTGTGTCATGACTAGGTGGCCGGAGCTCGAAACCGGGAGAAACTCGGTGGCGCCCTGAACGAACCCTAATACGATTGATTCCCAAAGACTCACGCCTGTTCTCCCGCCAGAATCCGCTCGTAAAACTCCTCATATCGGGACACCACTGCAGATGTCGAGAAGCTTTCTGCCGCGACTCTTCGACCTGCCGCCGAGAGTGAGCGATGCAGCTCGTCATCCGTCAGAATGCGGCCCCCCGCCGCAGCCATGTCGTCGATCGCCCCCACCGGGAAAAGGAATCCTGTCTCACCGTCACCGACGACCTCGGGAATCCCCCCAATATCGGAGGCAACGACCGGTGTTCCACACGCCATGGCTTCCAGAGCGGCGAGACCAAAGGACTCCGTCTCCGATGGCAGCAAGAAGAGATCTGCACAGGACAATAGTTCCTCCACAGACTGATGCTTACCGAGGAACACCACCTTCTCCGAGAGACCGAGTTCCGCAGCTCGCTGGGCGGCGCGAGGCCTATCCGGGCCATCCCCGACCATGATCAGGCGGGCATCGACCGAATTCTGCATGCGTGCAAAAATGTTGACGACATCTTCGGTTCGTTTCACCGATCGGAAATTCGAGATATGCATCACGATTTTCTCCCCCCCCGGAGCGAGCTTAGCCCGGTGCCCGGGTTCGCGCCCCGAACCCCAAAGCTCGGTGTCGACAAAATTCGGGATGACTTCAATCCGTTCCGACGGCACAGAGAAGTCCCGCACAGTTTCGTCTCTCAGGTACCCGGACACGGCGGTGATTCCGTCCGACTCGAGGATGGTGAAACGCGTAATCGCGTGGAACGAAGGATGAAGGCCGACGAGCGTGATGTCGGTGCCGTGAAGTGTCGTGACAATCTTCAGTGGCCGTTCGTGGGCGAGCATCTGTCTCGCCAGATACGCCGACGTGGCGTGTGGAATCGCGTAGTGCATGTGGACGAGATCGAGCTCATGCTTCCGCGCGGTGTCATGCAATGCGACCGCGAGCGCGAGGGCGTAGGGAGGATGCTCGAAAAGCGGGTAGTCCCCCATTTCCACTTCGTGGAAGAAAACTCGCTCGCGGAACCCACCAAGCCGAAACGGCTGGTCATACGAGACGAAATGGACCTCGTGTCCCCGATCGGCGAGTGCGAGTCCCAGTTCTGTGGCGACCGCGCCGGAGCCACCGTAGGTCGGATAGCAGGTGATGCCAATCTTCAAGTGAACTCAGGCTCCTTATCGGAGCTCTCCATTTCGGGTTGAGCGGAGTCTGGGAGGGTGAACCCCCCAACCGCCATCGCGTTCAGCGCGATCGCCACCTGATCTTCGAGGGGCGCCGTCGCGTCAATGGTCACGGTGTGGTCAGGTAGCTGGTGGCGATACCACGTGCGTTGTCGCCGGGCATAGCGGCGCGTACTGCCACGGATGTCCTCCATCGCACCCTCTAGCGTGGTTTCTCCTCTCAGGTACGCCGTCATCTCCCGATAGCCAGTCCCGGTCATGCCAGGGTCGGAATCGACAAACCCTGCAGCCAGAAGCGCCCGGACTTCCTTCACCAGGCCACGGTCCACCATTCGGGCCACACGATTGTTGATACTCTGGTTCGTCACATCGACAGGCATACCCAGTAGAAGCACCACCCCGGGCACCCCGTCCCCGTCGGCGGGCGCCAGCTGGTGCCAACGGGAAAGCGGGGTGCCGGACAGCAGAGCGACTTCGATCGCGCGAGCCATGCGTTGAGGTCCGCCCTCAATTGCAAGCGGGGCCCGGGCGGGGTCGACTGCGGATACGAATCGCTCGAGCACCTCACGGGGTTGTTCAGCCAGCCAGTTGCGCAGCCTCTTCAGGCGGACAGCGTCCAGCTTCGGTTCAGAAAAAATCGGCTCCATGACGGCACGAAGAAAGAAGCCCGTGCCACCCACAAGAAGTGGAATCCGGCCTCGGGCCTCGATCTCGGCAATCCACCCCCGTACGTCCCGTGCGAACTGGCCGGCCGAATAGCGTTGGTCTGGCGGGACCAGGTCGAGTCCATGATGCGGCACCCCGGCCTGCTCGTCGGTCCCGACCTTGTCTGTGCCAATGTCCATGCCCTGATACACCTGCCGCGAGTCCATCGAGATGATCTCCACCGGAAGGCGATGTGATAACGCAATGGAAAGATCAGTCTTGCCGGATGCCGTGGTCCCTGTGATCGCGACGAAGCGCGGAGGCTCACCACTCATCCGCAGCGAATCACGACCGGCCGAATTTCCGCTCGAGTTCCGAACCGGTCAATCGAACGATCGTCGGACGACCGTGCACGTCGTGATGGGGGAGTTCCGTCGAGAAGAGCTGATCGAACAACTCCTGCATCTCAGCTTCGGAGAGTTTCTGCCCCGCCTTGATCGCGCTCTTGCATGCGAACGTCATGGCGATGCGTTCATGCTGATTGCGCGCAGCCCGTACCAAGTCAGACCCTTGGGTCAGCTCATGGATCATTTCGCGAAAAGCGCGCTCGGCGTCGAAATACCGATGAGGATTGGGGACCGAGTGGACGATCACGGTGTCGCCCCCAAAACCCTCGACCTCAAACCCTGAACGACTCAGCAGGCTCCGCAGGTCCTCTACCATGGCGACCTCCGGAGCGGTGAGTTTCATCGTCATCGGGAACAAGAGTCGCTGGCTCTCCTGCCCTCCGGCCTCGAATCCGTCCATTATTCGCTGGAAGAGGATTCGCTCATGCGCTGAATGCTGGTCGACGATCAGGATTCCGTCGCGGGTCTCGACAAGCACATAGGTGTCGAGCACCTGCCAGAGCCGCGGGCGCCGAGCCCCAGGATCTGGAAGGGGCGCTACCGTCGGAGCTGCAACCTTGTCCGAGTCAGCGCTCACGTCGGCCCCAGACATGAAGAGCGCCATCTGGACATCCGACGCAGTAGACGCGTCGACAGGTGCCGCGTTGTTGTCCAAATGGTCCTGCGACCGCCCCGGTGTTGGAGGTTCCCGCACAGCCAGAGGTCCCGTATCTACTGGTCGATCAAAGGTGGCCGAACTCGCCTCCCCGTCCAGCGCATCGCGGACAGTCCGTTCAATGAGGTCTGCGACTCTGTTCTCATCCCGGAAGCGGACCTCCAACTTTGCAGGATGAACATTGACATCGACCTGAACACCCGGAAGGTCCAAGTAGAGAAAGAGCCATGGGCGAGCCCCCTGCGGGAGGGTGGTTCGATATCCTCGCTCTACCGCTCGCACCAGTGCCGGCGAACGAAACGGGCGTCCGTTCACAAACAGATGGCTTCTACGGACTCCAGGGCGGGCAGCGTCGGGACGCTGGACCAGCCCTCGCACCTCCCACCCGTCGCGGCTCCCATGAGCTCCGATCAATGTCGCCCCGTGTTCGTGCCCCCATACCTGCGTGATGCGCTCCGCTACCCCGCCAGCACCAGACAAATCAAGGAGTGTCCGCTCATCCGAAGTCAACACGAAAGCGACTTCCGGATTCACTAAGGCGAGCGCGGTCACGACTTCACTGATCGCCCGAACCTCGGCACTCACTGACTTCAGAAAGCGAGCCCGAACAGGGGCGTTGTAGAACAGATTTCTTACTTCAAATGTCGTTCCACCACGGCGTGCGAAGTCGGACACGTCGTTGATCTGCCCGCCGGAAATTTGGACACGAGTGCCCACCTCACCATCTCCGTCGAAAGTCTCAAGGGTGAGGCGCGACACGGCGGCAATGGAGGGAATCGCCTCTCCTCTGAATCCAAAGGTCTCAACGCCGGCCAAGTCAGTCGCGACTTCGATTTTGCTGGTCGCGTGACGGTCGAAGCACAGCAGCGCGTCTTCGCGGCCCATGCCAAAACCATCGTCGCTCACACGAATGCTTCGCTTCCCACCCCGTTCGACGGCCACATCGACCCGGGTCGCACCGGCGTCCAGAGCGTTCTCGACCAATTCCTTCACAACCGACGACGGCCGCTCCACAGCCTCACCTGCCGCGACCTGATTCGCAACCGCGTCCGGAAGGATCTGAATGCGACGAGTCATGATGACTACGCTACCCGGTAGAATCGGCGGGCGTTCTCCATCGTCCGACGTGCGATCTCAGCAGGCTCTTCGCCCAAGTGACGGGCTATCGCTTCGGCAACGTGGGCGACCAAGGCCGGTTCGTTCCGTCGACCACGTTTCGGCACAGGTGCCAGATACGGGGAGTCGGTCTCGATCAACAGCCGATCTTCAGGCACCTCTCGAAGTAGATCTACCGGGCCGAACGACTTGAACGACGCGATACCCGAGAACGACATATACCAACCGACAGACATCGCCTCCTCGAACGCCAGCGCTCCGCCGGTGAAGCAATGAAGCACACCGGACGTCCCGGACGGCATCGACTGGAGTGCGGCCGCTACATCGTCGTCCGCTTCCCGTGCGTGCACGACCACGGGCAAGCCGAGGTCATGGCCGAGCGAGAGGTGGGCTTCGAAGGATTCCCGCTGCGCTGCCCGCGGTGCGGTGTCGTAGAAGTAGTCGAGGCCAGTTTCTCCAATCGCAACGACCTCTGCATGTTCTCCGGCCAGAGCCCTGATTTCGGCGATGTCGCCGGGATCCGCTTCACCTACCGCATGAGGGTGCACCCCCGCGGTACTCCAGACCGCAGGGCCATCATCCGGCGGATCTTGAGCGAGACGAAGTGCGGCTCGTGCGTCCTCGAGATTCGACGCGATGGATACGAGGCGTGTGACGCCGGCCTCGCGGGCCCTACGAAACACCGCCTCTCGGTCATCCCGGAAGGCGGCGTCTGTCAGATGGCAGTGACTATCGAAGTACTCGATCACACCGTCGCAGGCTGAGGCCGCTCTTTCTTCTCGGTGCTGGCCACTCCGAACTTTTTCTGAATTTCGATCAGTGCAGGAGCGGCAACAAAGATCGAAGAGTATGTACCAATCACGACCCCAAGAATCAGCACTACGGTGAAGTCACGGATGACCGGACCCCCCAGGCCTAGCAGGGCGAGCAGCACCGCCAACGTCGTTCCTGAGGTCATTATCGTCCGCGGCAGGGTCTCATTGATCGACTGGTTCACGAGCTCGACCGGGTCGCGTTTACGGGCGCCCTTCGCGCGCATGTTCTCACGCACACGGTCGAACACCACGATCGTGTCATTCAACGAATAACCAAGGATCGTCAGGATGGCCGCCACAGTCGGGAGTGCGATCTCGACCCGAAAGAGTGCCAAGAATCCAAGTGTGATGAGAATATCGTGCGCAGTCGCGATTACTGCCGCCATTCCAAAGCGAAGCTCGAAACGGATCGCCAAGTAAGACAGCGTCAGCAGGAAGGAGAACAGGACGGCCATAAGGGCCTTGGTCTGTAGCTCACTACCAACCTTCGCACCCACCAACTCAGTGCGGACGACCTCAAACGTCCGCCCTGGCAGGCTCGCCGTCACCATCGACTCGATCCCGTCCCCGACCTCCTCTATCGACGCGTTCGGGTCGATAGAGGCGCGGATCACGAACTCGTTGGTATCGTCTCCGCCGAACTGAGTGATCGACGGCCCGTTCGCACCACCGAGGGCTTCACGAAGCTCCGCAGTCATGATCGGCTGATCGAATTGCACTTGTACCAGCGATCCGCCCAAGAAGTCGACGCCGTAGTTCTGCCAACTCCCCAGTGAATAGAGGTTGCGCCCCATGGCGCCGATACCAATCGCCAGGACCACCGCCGAGACGACATAGGCCGCACGGCGCTTCTCGATGAAGGCGTAGGCGGCATTCTGAAAGAATTTCATATCAGGCTCAGATGCTGATCGGATCCGACGGCTTCTTCGTTGACAAGTATGCCAAGAAGAAGGATCGGGTCACGAAGAGAGCGGAGAAGAAGGACGCTACGATCCCAATGCCGAGCGTTACGGCAAAGCCCTGAACCGGCCCAGTTCCGAATGTGTAGAGAATCAACGCCGTAATCAGCGTCGTGATGTTGGCATCGACGATCGCCGAAAGTGCGTGCTGGAACCCTTCGTCTACCGCCGTCCGATTCGCTCGTCCAAGTGCGAGTTCTTCTCGTATTCGTTCGAAAATCAGCACGTTCGCGTCGACGGCCATTCCAATCGACAGAATCAGGCCCGCGATGCCAGGGACGGTCAAAACCGCGTTCAAACTCGCGAGCCCGCCGAGTACCAGAATCAGATATACACCCAGAGCACCGACTGCGAGCATCCCGGCAATGCCGTAGTACCCGATCATGACCAAGATGACAAACGCGATTCCGACCATGCCGGCGATACGACCTTGGTCGATCGAGTCCTGGCCGAGGGACGGGCCCACGGTCCGCTCCTCGATGATGCTGACGCGAGCTGGCAACGCACCCGCACGAAGCACCAGCGCGAGGTCGCGCGCCTCTTCGAGTGGCGTGCCCTGGCCCATGTCGATCTGACCTCTGGCACCAATTCGGTCACGAATGACCGGCGCACTCATCACTTCGTTGTCGAGCACGATGGCGAGGTAGTTTCCGACGTTCGCGCCGCTGAAGCGAGAGAACTGTCGGCCACCTGCACGCGAGAACTGAAACTGTACCTGCGACTGATTGAACTGTTGATCCCGTCCAGCCGTTGCGTCTTCCAGATCTTCGCCCGTCAGAAAAGAGTCTTCCTGAAGAACGTAGAGACGGTAGTAGTTGGTGGCCGCGAAGGCCTCGAGGTCACTCCCCCAACGTACGATCTGATCACGTGGGAAGGCCCGCTGAACCTCTGACATGTCCAGAAAGTGCTCAGCAATCGGGCGGTCCACCGCCGACACGAGGAAGGTGCCTTCGATGTCGCCGATCAAAAGCAGCGACGAAAACGGTCGCAGCGCATTCGCCGCCGACTCGACCGAGTCCGCGACAGCCGCAGCCGCACTGTCCGCCGCGGCTGAGGCACTGTCAGGCCCGACATTGTCCACCGCGTCGCTAAACAAGAGGTCCGTGAGGTCATTGTTATCGTCCACGACATCACGACCAAGCGCGCGGATCGAGTCGATGCCGAGCGTGGTCACGATTGCACGATCCATCCGCGACAGCGCGTTCTCGAAGTCGGCCGAAGGAAGAACCAAACTGAACTCGAGGAAAGCCTCGCTCTGAATGATGCCCTTGGCCTGTTCTTCGTCCTGAACCCCGGCCAGTTCGACGATCAACCGCTCTCGACCCTGCTTCTGGATGAGAGGCTCCGACACGCCGAACTCGTCGATGCGGTTGCGGATGATCCGCTCCACACGATCGATCATGTCCGACTTGGCGTCGGTCGTCATGGTGCCATCAGGGTCATCCACCTCGAGGACGAGGTGCATTCCACCCTGAAGGTCCAATCCGAGCTTCAGCCAGTCGCCGGTCTCGGTTTTGTGCGCGTAGAGTTGCCACCCAGCCACCGCGATCACGAATGCGACGGTAATGAGGCGACCCCGGAGAGTCTTGAACATATGTACCGTGGGTTCAACGAAAAAACGGCCCCACGGGGGGCCAGAGGAGCGGCTTCACCGCCCAGAGTTTGACAGCCTGTAAAGCTGCCTCACCCCCCGTAGCGTGTCAATCGGAACCGTGCCCCGATCCAGGAGCCCAAAAACCGATTGCCGAGGTGATATGCACCGGGTAGTGGCGGTTGTTCCCTGTCCGGAAAACAGAAGGCCGGCGCACGCCGAAAGATGCATCGGTCCATCAGACGATGAATCGCCATAATGCGACCGGTCAAAAGTACAGTAAGGTCGCGAGGCGGAAGGTGGAAACCGCGTCCCCGATGGCCGGGTCGTAGTAGTCATAATTGAACCCGATTTTGTTCTTCCCAAGGAAGTAGAACATCATGCCAGGCGTGAGCAGCAGCCCGCCGTCCTGGTCGATCATCTTGGCAGGGTCAGTGGCGCTGATCCGGCCAATGGGCTCAATGCCGACGATCCGTTCGTTGGAGAGCGGGAAGTAGTAGGAAGCGGAGATTTGACTGGTGACGAAATCATTCGCGATGTATTCGCCGGGGGTCGTGACCGCATCGAGGGACTCCCAGTTGTCACCCGCCACGAACGACCCTTGGAGTAGCCAGCCGTCACGCCAAGTCCCTACCTGAACGTCGGCGCCCCACGCGTAAGCGAATGCGGTCTCGTCGTCCGGGTCGAGGTAGTCCTTGGCCGTTGCGTTCGCGCCGACTTGGATGTTGTCCGTCGCCATATAGGTGACCCGACCGGCGTAGGACTTGGCATCGTTCACGTCCGTGACCGCCGGGAGCGTTCCGTTGGTAATCGTGGCGAGGTAGCCGAACCGACCGAACGAGCCATCGAACTTGATGCCCGTGTCGCGGTTCGAGTAGAGGAGGCGCTCCGTCATCCGGCTGTATGAGCATAGGCGCCCTACCCCGGTGCAGGTGTCGTACCCGACGACGGTTCCGGTGCGTTCAACCAGCGAGAGGTCCGTCGAGCTGGAAAGCTCAAAGAGGTCGAATGCGCGTTTGAACTGACCGAACGACAGTCGGAAGCCATCACTGAAGTTCAGTCGAACGTAGGCGTCGAGCAGCGTAGCTCGACTGGATGCGAAGTCCGTCTGGACTCGGGCCGTAACGAAGTCGGTGAAGTCCGCATCGACAATGAGCCTCGCCCGACGGAGGAAGAAGTCGGAGTCCGAACCGTCCACAGAGGATGACCAGTATTGGGTATGGAGACGACCACCTAGTCGGAGGTTCGCACCGCGCGCAGAAATCTCCGTCTGGGCCTCAACCAAGGTCGGGACCCCAAGCGTGAGAATTAAGAGTGCAATCGCCAACCGAGAGCGTCGCATGTCCGGTCTACCCTTCATTCGTGAGAAAATGCTTCACCGCAAAGGTGCGGTGCTGAAGAAATGTCACGGTCTTGGTGCCACGGCTCAACACTAGAAACGCCAAACAACCGCTCCGTTACGGCGCCGTTACTGGCGAGTCTGCGCGAGCGGTCCGCTTTTGTCGGCCACCTCGACGGCTCCTGGTGTCGACATTCGGCCGATACCGATCGCCCACACCCGGATCTGTCAGGAAAACAGCTCACTTGATCGCCGGGTCCTTTCTTCCGAACTGGTCGACACAACGGGCCTCGGAACAGTTGCGGAGGATAGGAGGTGCCTCAGTCTTCCTGATCGATCGGGATTATCATGCGCGCACGCGCGCCCTGTTCTTCCCCACGGTTCTCCAGTTCCAGTGTGCCTGGATTGCCTCACGTATTCTCTTAAATTTACCAGAGGCCGCATTCGGGACGAGCCGCCCCGATATCGAACAGTTGCCGCATAGACAAGAACTGGACGAGCCGGCCGTAATCACGTAGCTCGTCGGGCAGAGTCCGGTCGTCCCGTACCACCTCAGCACAACCCCGTCGGAGATCCTATGGCACGCTCACACGAGTGGACCCTTCCCACCGTTGCCGTTCTCGCGATCATCCTGAGCGCCCTGTCTTACTCGCCCGAGCTCTCCGCCCAAAACGCTACAGCACCGTGCTCGGCCGAGGCGAACCGGCACTTCGATTTCTGGGAGGGGCGGTGGATGGTCAGAGCTGGGAACGGTACACTCGCCGGCCACAACACCATCTCGATGATCCTAGGCGAGTGTGTGCTCCGTGAGCACTACACCACGCCATCGGGCCATGAGGGACAGTCGTTCAACGCCTGGGACGCTTCCCGCGCCGTCTGGCACCAGACCTGGATGGACAACGGAGGTGCCCTTCTCATCCTCGAGGGAGGGTATGAGGGCGACACTATGATCATGCAGGGCGAGACGGTCGGGCCGAACGGCACCGTGACGCTCAACCGGGTCTCGTGGTCCAAAATAGACGGAGATCCAGACCAGGTACGTCAGTTTTGGGAGGCGTCAAAGGATGCCGGCAGGACGTGGCGTGTCGCGTTCGACCGCCGATACATCCGCCAATCTAGTTCCGCTGACTGGGACGTGCTGATCCAGGGCGGCACTGTAATAAACGGGACCGGTGAACCGGGCTTCTCGGCCGACGTCGCCATTGTGGGAGACCGAGTTGAGAGAGTGTCCCGCACCTCGCTCGATCCACAGCGAGCTTCTCGCGTCATTGATGCGACGGGGATGGTAGTCAGTCCGGGCTTCGTGGACATCCACACCCATCTGGACCCATTGATGCGCCTTCCCGGTGCGGAAAGTCATGTGCGACAGGGGGTGACGTCCGCCCTCGGCGGGCCAGACGGAAGTTCCCCGTGGCCCCTGAGCGACTACATGGAAGAGGCGCAGGCGATCGGGGTCGGCCTGAACGTCGGGTATATGATCGGGCACAACACAGTGCGCCGAGCCGTCTTAGGACTCGAGAATCGCGCCCCGTCGCCGGCAGAGCTCGAGGAAATGAAGTCGATGATCGCTCGAGGAATGGATGACGGAGCGTATGGGATCTCGACCGGACTCAAGTATCTGCCCGGTGCCTTCTCAGGGGTTGATGAGGTAATCGAGCTATCACGCGTGGCCTCGGACCGGGGCGGCTTCTACACGTCGCACCTGCGCGAGGAAGGCCTGGGCCTCCTGGAGAGCGTTTCTGAAGCGTTGGAGATTGGGAAGATGGCCGATATCCCGATCGTTCTGACCCACCACAAGGTGGTTGGCCAGCCCATGTGGGGCTCGTCAGCCAGCACGCTCGCGATGGTGGATTCCGCTCGAGCGGCAGGTACGGACGCAATGATCGACCAGTACCCCTACACGGCGAGTTACTCGGGAATCACGATTCTCGTGCCGGCGTGGGCCATGGAAGGTGGCACCGACGCACTGCTCGCCCGTGCAGACGATCCCGCCACCTCGGACAGCGTTCTGGCCGGCATCGAATTCAACATTATCAACGACCGCGGAGGAAATGACCTCAGGCGGGTGCAGTTCGGCCTTGTCCCCTGGGATCGGTCCCTTGAAGGGCAGACCCTCTACGACTGGGCGGTGCGTGACGGCCTCGACCCAACGCCTGCCACCGGGGCCCACTTGGTCATCGAGGCAGTGAGACGGGGCGGGGCAAGCGGCATATACCACGCTATGTCCGAGGACGACGTCGCGGCGATCATGGCCCACCCACAAACGATGATCGCCTCCGATGGTCGGCTCGTCGAGAATGGAGACGGGCATCCGCATCCACGCTGGTATGGCACCTTCCCTCGTGTGCTCGGCCGCTATGCCCGCGAACAGGGCGTACTGACACTCGAGCAGGCCGTGCGCAAGATGACCACGATGCCTGCCGAGCGGATCGGGCTACGACAGCGGGGCCAGCTCCGCGAAGGCTGGTTCGCCGACGTGGTCGTGTTCAATCCGGAAACGGTGAATGACCGCGCAACGTTCCAAGCCCCGCATCAATACCCGATCGGAATCGACTGGGTCTTGGTGAACGGCGAGATCGCGGTGGAAGACGGTGAATATCACGATGTACGAAGTGGCAGGGTGCTTATGCGCGGGCGGAACTGACCGCCTGCGCATAAATTGCCCTTACCGCATCCCGAGCCACCACGCGGTTCGCATCTCACTCTGGGAGGCGCTCGCGGCTCCCTCTGGAAGCCAGCGGCCAGAAAGCGTCTGGTCTTGACTAAGTTGAACGGACTCCGTGTGCGTCGATCCCCTGCTCTCAAACACGATCTCTACTCGAGCGCCCGGTGACATGCCGGAGAGTAGGGTCAGAGCAGTCAGAGAGAGCGACAGCACGCATGGTAAAGCCTCACAACGAGCGAGAGACGGGGGCTAGGTCGCTTCTGACGGGCCTGTCCACCGGAAGCTAGGACCGCTCCTAGCCCCCGACTATCTTCCGAGCATGACCACTGACGCAGCCGGAATCGGGGACAAACTGAAAGCGGCCCTAGGCCCGCTTGTCGTGCGACGCGATGTGCCACTCGCGCCTCTCACCACGTTCCGTATTGGCGGGCCGGCAGATTTTTTCGTCAGCACTCGGACACCGGATGAACTGGCCTCCGTGGTATCCACTGCAAGAAGTCTTGGAATTCCGTGGTTCCTGCTCGGCCGTGGCGCGAACATTCTGGTTAGCGATCGTGGCTTCCGCGGCCTGGTGGTTCACAACCAAGTCCAGGGCATCGACTTCCTTGACGACACGAGTGTCCGTGCCGGGGCCGGAGTGGAGACCTTCCCCGATCTGATCGATCAGACCGTCGCGCGCGGGTTAGGCGGCCTGCATCACTTCGTCGGCATCCCCAGCACAGTAGGCGGCGCACTGTGGCAGAATCTGCACTTCCTGTCACCGGGGCCTGCCCGCGAGCGGACCGTATTTATCGAGGAGGTCCTCGAGTCCGCCGACATCCTGACTGAAGAGGGAGATCGCACCACGGTTGGGGTCGACTACTTCGAGTTTGGCTACGATGAGAGCATCCTGCACCACCGTGACGACATCGTGCTCAGTGCGACATTCCGGCTGACGGAGGCTCCGATCGATGAACTCCGGCGGGTGATGCGCGAGAATCTCAAATGGCGAGATGACCGGCATCCGGATCTGTGGCTGTATCCTTGCGCCGGATCGATTTTCCAAAAAATCGAAGGCATCGGGGCCGGGCGACTAATCGACGAGTGCGGACTCAAGGGACACGTGTCAGGGGGCGCGGGGATCTTCCACAATCACGCCAACATCATCGTGAATCTCGGAGGTGCCACGGCCGCCGAGGTGCGGGGTCTCATCGACCTCGCCCAAACGACGGTTAAGCGGGAAACAGGGCACACACTCGAAACCGAGATCGCCTTCGTCGGGGAATTTTGAATTAGGGCGTGATTTTGCCCGCGACCAACGACCGAAGGGCTTCGGCGTCGATGTCGTGACGGCCCGCATAGGTGACCGTCCGATAGGCAATCTCCGCTTCAGCCAGTCGGGCCTTCTCCGCTTTTCCTAGCAGGGGGTCAAGAGCGTGGTCTTCGGTGCCTCGAATCATGACCACGTCGGCACTCGAAAAGGCCTCACGCGCCCTCGGAAGATCTAGGTCCGGTGGAGTGAAATCTCCCCAGAAGTAGAGATTCTTCGGGCGAGCGCTCCCCTGCGTAACCCAGCGCGCGGCGGTCGCCACCCCCTGCGAGAACCCGAGCACGGTCAGAGGAAGGTCACGGCCACCCGCGAGTCGGACTTCTTCCCGTACAGAGTCCGCGAGACGGTCGAGGTATCCCACATAGTCTGCGATCTCAGCCAGACGGTCCTCACGGGTCATCCAGGTCGCGCCGACGAGAGCCGCTGATCCGTGTCGCCCGGGCTCGTGCGCTACGTAGAAACGCGACAGCGCGTCCGGGGCCACGATGAGCCGGCGGCCATCATTGATCGGCTCGAATCGGCGAAGGAATCGTCGTCCCAGTTGGTTGTAACCATGAAGTACGACCCACACTTCCTCGGCAACGGCAGGATCTCCGAGGGTCCAGTATCTCGCCGTGCGCTGGACCTGGATCTGATGCTCCTTCAAGGATCAGTGATCCGGAAGGAGTTGTCGCAACCGTCGAGCGTTGGCTGACGCTGGTCGGCATCGGAGAGAATCGGATCCGTGACCGGCCACTGGATCCCGAGCGCAGGGTCGTTCCAACGGAGCCCTCGGCTCAACTCTGGTTCGTAGGGCGCCGTCACCTTGTACAGCACATCGGCTGTCTCGGACAGGATACAGTATCCGTGAGCGAAGCCGGGTGGGACCCAGAGCATGTCTCCGGTATCGACGTCGAGGGCCTGCCCGACCCAACGCCCGTAGGTCCCCCCCCCATGCGCAGGTCGACTGCGACATCGTAGATCGCGCCGCTGACGACGGTGATGAGCTTCCCCTGTGCCTGAGGCGGCAGCTGATAATGAAGACCCCGGAGCACCCCCCGCATGGATCGTGTCAGGTTGTCCTGAACGAACGGGGCGTCGATCCCCGCAGCCGTGAAAGCCTCTGCCTGAAAGATCTCCTTGAAGTACCCACGATCGTCGAGATGTCGTTCCGGGCGAACCAGAACCACGTCCCGAATCTGAAGAGGGTGAAAGGAGAAGCCCATGTCACCTAGTAAAAGCGTTATACGAACCGGTCTCGCTAAATCAACCGGTAGACAAATCTCGCTAGCGGGGGAAGCACGGGCAACGACTCGATCAGGTCTAGTCGTCGTCCATTAAGAGGCGGCGCAACTCGCGCCCGAACCGCCGTCGAATCCGCGCCAACAGCAGCACCGAGACAACGCCGATACCGACGGCGAGTCCCCACCAGACACCACGGGGTCCCAACTCCGTACGGAATCCAAGCCAGGCACTCACCGGAAGACCAATGAACCAGAATCCGACGAGATTCATGATCATCGGTACTCGCGTGTCACCGACACCCCGCAGGGCACCCGCCCCAGCAACCTGCAATCCATCGAAGATCTGAAAGACGCCGGCGATCGGGAGAAGAAGCGCAGCCGCCGTGATCACTCGGGGATCCGAGCTAAAAATTCGGGCAAGCAGCCCGGGCGCTGTCAGAAACATTGCCGCAGTGACAGCCATGAACAGGGTTGACGTGATCAGGCCCGCCCCGACCGCTCGACGGGCGCCGGGGGGATCACCACGGCCTACGGCCTGCCCCACCACTACGCTGGTAGCTTGGGCGACCCCGACCGGGATCATGAAGGTGAGTGCCGCCAACTGCAGCGCGACTTGATGACTGGCGATAGCGATCGTCCCCATGAGGCCCATCAAGAGTCCGGCCGCTCCAAAAACACCATATTCCAGCCACTGCTGCGCACCGATCGGGGCACCGACCCTGATGAATCTCTTGAGCGGGGCCAGCGCGAGCGCCTCTCGCCTCAGTGGAATAAGCGCCGGACGCAGGTCCCCCCACGCGATGACCGTGAGAAGGATGACCATGAACCAACGACTCACGCTGGTCGTCCACGCGGACCCCGCCGCCCCAAAGCTGGGGGCGCCGAGGTTGCCGAAGATCAGCACCCAGTTGAGGAAGAAATTGACCAGGTTGGCGGCCACGACCGTGAAGACGATGGGCCGGACCCGAGTCATTGCCTGCAGACTCTGTCTCAGCACGCCGAACGCGTAGAAGGGGAAAATCCCCAGGATCAAACCGTGCGCGTACTGAGCCGCAACGGGAACGACGTCCACCGGCTGGCGCGCGAGGGTGAGTAGCGGCCCAGCCGGCACAAGAAGGATCATGGCGATGACGCTGAGCCCCAGGGCCAGCACGCCGCCACGCTGCACGCCTCGCGCAACCCCTACGGAATCATTCGCACCCACCGCCTGTGCGATGACCGGATCGAGAGCGAACAGCACCCCCATCCCGAAGACGGCCATGCCGAAGAAGTAAAGATTTCCGATCGCGACCGCCGCGAGATCGGTGGCGGAGACCCGCCCAACCATGATGGTGTCCACGGCACCCATGGACATCAGGCCGATCTGAACGAGAGCGACCGGCGCCGCGAGCGCAACGAGAGTACGCACATCGGCCCGGCTCGGACGATAGGCCGGCAGGCGCACCCGCAGTGCCCTGGTCGCCGGATCGCTCACACCAGGGCCCCGGCCAGCCTCGACATCAGGCCGGAGGAACTACTCGTTTGCCCTTTCTGGAGCAGGCCTATGGTCCCAGCGATCGTCGCGATCAGGATCGTCGTCATCCCGAAGGCTCTCCTCGGGAGCGGGACGCAGGTCAGGCATGATGTCGCCCCCCCGTAGCGCACGATCCCTCCGAACTTCGGCCAACAACAGGGCGTCTTCATCGTCCGGCGGTGGGGCAAAGGTGGGGGTGTCGCCCTCATGAATCGCAAAGAGGGGAATCCAGGTCGTCGGCGTCCGTACCCAGAAGGCTGCGAAACGTGTAGGGCCACGCACTCCTTACCGCTTCAGATCAATGTAGACCACGTCCGCGACTAACCAGACGATCGCCGCGACGACGGTCTCCAGGAAGGGGATCATGGGACGGCATCCTCCGGGATGCGGATCGGTACGAGGTAACCTTCCCTACGCTCGAGGTGGCTGGTTTGTTCTTCGGCGTTGCCGACCGACCCACGCATGCCGATGATACCGCGCGAATCCTTCAGGACACGAACTCCATGGCTCGACCGAACGAATCTCCAGGTACTCGGCTCCGCTCAGCGTGGCTTCGGCTCTCGCCCCTGCCGGGCGGTCGCTGGCTTTTCTCCCGGCTCTTGGGCCATATGGTCCCCTACAGCGGAACGATCGGAGCACACGTCGAGCTGTTCGAGCCCGGGGAGGTAAGAATCACACTGGCCGATCGCAGGAAGGTCCGGAACCATCTTCGCTCATTTCATGCGATCGCTCTGGCCAATCTTGGAGAGCTTTCGACCGGCCTGGCACTACTCGGAGCCATGGGGGAAGACATCCGCGGAATTCTTACCGGACTCGATGTGACATACCGAAAAAAAGCCAGAGGGCCTCTGGAGGCTCACGTAGAAATCGAGATCCCCGAGGTTACGGAAAGCATCGAGCACACGGTCGTCGCGGATATCCGTGACGCCGCAGGCGACGTGGTCGCCACAGTTGCTGCTCGCTGGCGCCTCTCACCGGTTCCAACACGCTGATGGCCGCCATCGACACTCCACTTACCCGGGACGCCGGTACGGACGTCCCGCTCATCTGTGGTCCCATGTACCCGTGCTCGAACTCCGAGCTCGTGGCGGCCGCCTCTCACGCAGGCGCACTAGGTGTGCTTCAGCCCGTCACGCTTACGTACGTATTCGGTCAGGACTTCCGCGAAGGGATCCAGAAGATCCGTTCACTCACGGATCGTCCGATCGGAATGAACGCACTCATCGAAGCCTCTTCGGAGACGTACCTGAAGCGGATGAGCGCATGGATCGACATCGCGCTCGAAGAGGGGGTGAGGTTCTTCATCACATCGCTCGGCAAGCCACAATGGGTAGTGGACCGGGTTTCTCAAGTCGGGGGCGTCGTCTACCACGACGTCACGGAACGGAAGTGGGCGCAAAAAGCAGTGGACTCCGGCGTTCAGGGTTTGATCGCAGTGAACAAACGGGCGGGCGGCCATGCCGGCCCTCTCTCGGCCGAAGCGGTCCTCGACGACGTCGGCGATTTGGGTCTCCCTGTGGTGTGTGCCGGCGGCATCGCGACTGGCACAGAGTTCGCCGAGGTTCTCCGCATGGGCTACGCTGGCGTCCAGATGGGGACGCGCTTCATTGCGACCAAAGAATGCCAAGCGTCATCTCCCTACAAGCAGGCCATCGTAGACTCGAAGGAACGGGACATCGTACTGACCGAGCGGCTCACAGGTGTTCCGGTCGCGGTGATCAACACCCCCTACGTTCAGCGGCTCGGTCTCCACGCGGGCCCCATCGCCCGACGCATGCTCAAAGGCCGGAAGACGAAGCATCTCATGCGGAGTCTCTTCTGGCTTAGCTCAGCCCGCACACTCAAGCGCACCGCGCTCGACTCCACGGGCTCCACGGAATACTGGCAGGCCGGTCGATCGGTAGCCCGAATCGACTCGATTGTATCAGCCGCATCAATCGTTCAGGAATGTGCAGATGCGGTTCGCGCCGACCAAGCTGCTCCCGAATAACTCCCCACGCTTTCCCCGACTTCGGAGAACCACGATGACCCGATCCTCTCTCTTCGCTGCTGCACTGGCTTTCACATGTGCGACATCGGCCCAGGGCCAGGACGGCTTGAAGGTCTACATCTCGGCTGACATGGAAGGCGTGGTCGGTGCGGTCACGGGTGATCAGCTCGGACCTACCGGTTTCGAGTACCAGCGCTTTCGCAGATTCATGACGAATGAAGTCAACGCTGCAATCGCTGCGGCAAGAGAGATGGGTGCCACCGAGATCCTCGTGTCCGACTCACACGGGAACGGCGAGAATCTGCTAATCGAGGAACTCCCCCAGGACATACAGCTCATCCGCTCGTGGCCTCGCCCCCTCATGATGATGGAGGGGATCGACGAGAGCTTCGATGCCGCGTTCCTCATTGGATACCATGCGAGCACGACGAACATGCGGGGCGTCCGCGCCCACACGTTCTCAAGTGCGAACCTGACAGCCGTGCGACTGAATGGTATCGAGATGATGGAGGCCAGCGTCAGCGCGGCGATCGCTGGGGACTTCGGCGTCCCCATTGTTATGATTTCCGGGGATGACGCAGTGGTCGAGGAGGCGCAGGGACTGATCGGCGACATGGAGGGAGCGGTCACGAAATGGAATCTCGGATTCCACTCCGCGCGGACGATCATGCCCGAGGCTTCGTATGCCCTAATCGGTGAGCGGGTTCGCGCCGCACTCGGTCGACTGGACGACTTCGAGCCTTATACCATGAACGGCCCACTCGAACTCGAGATCTCCTTCAAGAACTATATGCCTGCGGAGTTGATGGCGTACCTGCCCAACGTCGACCGAGTCGACGCTCACACGATTCGCTTTGTGGGCCAGGACATGACCGAGATCTCGAAGTTCATCGAATTCACCACGAGCTACTCCGTCAGTATCACGCCCTGAGTGCGGTGGCCGGTGGGTCTCCGCCGTCTCTCGACCTGAGCAGCACTAAGAAGTGCCCACGGAATCGCTGCGCCGCTCCAGGATGACGGTGTCGCGCCATCGGCCGTCGTGGAAACGCGCAATCCGATCTCTTCTGCCGAGCACGCGAAAACCGGCCTGCTCGTGGGCTCGGAGGGAGGCGACGTTATCGGGGAAGATGCTCGCCTGAAGCGTCCAGATCCCGGCAGTCTCGGTTTGGGTAACCAGCTCGGACATGAGGGCCTTGCCCACCCCCTGTCCACGAAAGGCTCCGGCGACATAGACGATGACCTCGCAGACGCCGGCGTATACCGGGCGCTTTGAGACCGGGCTGACCGCGGCGAACCCTACGACATGTTCACGTCGGGTCGCCACGATACGGCAGGACGGAAGCCTCGAAGAGTTCCACACGTCCCATTCCGGGACCTCCGTCTCGAAGGTGGCGTCACCTGAGGCGATCCCTTCGCGGTAGATTTCGCGCACGGCCGGCCAGTCGGCGGCGATGAGGGGCCGGAATTCGAGGTTACTCACCGCTCGACTCAGTGACGCCCTCGCGTTCCTCCCCACCCGCCCCATCTGTCGCCCCGCTCTGACCGAGTGTCGGGTACTTCCATGCCAAGCGTGCCGCCAGTGGGATCCCTAAAAACATGCCACCTCTCAGCAGCGTCTCGAACTGACCGGGGAGTACCAGTACCCGACGAGCCCACTCGGCGACTCCGAGAACCACCCACCCCACGATGAGGTAGACCGTGAGGACCATCACGACCCGGCGGAGCGGTGAGTCTTTCAACGAAGTGTGGCGAAGCAGCAGGCGATCGCCTGCTGCAGTGCCTCGCGATCTTCGAGGTACGGAAAGTGACCGGTGTTCAACGACTCGAACGACCCGACCGGGAGCGCTTCGGCCAACTCCCGACTCATGTCGAGCGGCGGCGCGTCGTGTCGACCATGCAGGACGAGCGTCGGAGTTCGAACACCAGCCAGGCGATCCCACCAGTCTATCGGTGGCGCGAGGCTGGCCCCCAGAAGTGCCGCGACGTCCTGTCCATTGCGGGCTGTGGCGCCAGCAAGATCCAGGTTCAGCTCGTCGATCTTATCGCGGTCGCGCAGTACCTGTCTGAACGCGACGCGATAGACCTGCCCAAGGGTCGCAGGGTCGCGAGCCTGAAACGCCTCGCTTCCGGTGAGATCGGCCATCTCTGTTCGGTCTTCTGCTCGCGAACGTGATCGCTGCCGTTCTGCGGTCTGGTCCTGAAGCCGCTGTCCTGGTTCAACCGGGTTCATGAGGATGAGCGCGTGCAGGTTGTCCGGAAACCGTATGACGTACTCGAGTCCGATCAACGCTCCAAACCAGTGAGCAAGGACCGTGACCTGATCGTAGCCGAGCGTGAGCCGAAGCTGCTTGATGTCGCCCACGAAGGCGTCGAGGTTGATCGCGTCTGCGGTCACATCCGCCGTCGACCGACCGGTGCCCCGCTGGTCGTAGTAGACGAGTGAGTTCTGGTTCGCGAGTACGTCCAGGCCGGGTCGAGGATAGTTGTGATCAAGCCCGGGACCCCCGTGCACCAGAATAATCGGGGCGCCAGTGCCTACGACCTCGTAGAAAATCCGGGCATCGTCCAGGCTGAACATGCCCTGTGCCGAGCGTTGTGCCTCTGCCGCATCGGGTCGCGGGAGGACGGCGCAGGCGCAGATCACGGGGATCAGCACCCAGGTGCGAAAAAAACTTCTCAAACGGGCCCTCCCTCTCCATCAAGGTTGAACGTCATGAACGGACAAAGTAGCCCTTCCGACCGCCCTGACCGCAAACCCTACTCAAGCCCGAGACGCGCGAGCGGGTTGGTGCGAGCCGCATCGGCGGGGAACAGCACGCCGGCGAGAAGGGCCGCAGCACATGCGCCAACCCCTGCGTTAAGTAACGTACCTGGGTCCCCGCCGGTGACCTCGAACACGAGCGAGCGGATGAGGTTCGCCGCCTAGAGGTTAGCGATCACTCCAAACCCGCTGGCTCACGAAACGCACTACGCCGAGCCAGGCCGCACCGAATAGAGGCTCTCTAGCCCGGGAACGGTTAACTCGCCTCAGGCTGCGGCACGGACGCCAGAGGCAGAGCTGGCCGACCCCGGACGGGCGCGTCCGCCCGGACCACCAACTCGGCGGCGGACTCGGTCGATTCGCCCTTGTCGTAGACGAAGTACTTTTTGAACAGGTCGGAGAAGTCATCGACCAGCGAGTACATCACCGGCACCAGAATCAACGTCAGGAAGGTCGCAAACAGGATTCCGGCGATGATCGCGACCGCCATCGGTCCCCACCACGCGGCCTGCTGACCACCCCAGTAGACATCCGGGTTGAGTGTGCTGTAGAGCCCGAAGAAGTCAAAATTCAGACCAATCGCCAGTGGGACCATGCCGAGTGCCGTCGTCAGCGCGGTCAATACGACAGGCCGCAGACGGGTCTTCCCGCCCACAACCAGCGCCTCACGCCGATTCATGCCGTCACGATTTCTCAGAATGTCGATGTAGTCGATCAAGATGATCGCGTTGTTCACCACAATCCCAGCGAGGGAGATGATGCCAACACCGGTGTTGATGATTCCGAACGGCATCCGGAAAATCATAAGACCGATCAGAACGCCTGCCGTCGACATGATGACCGACGTCAGGATGATGATCGGCTTGATGACCGAGTTGAACTGACTGATCAAGATGAAGCCGATGAGCATGAGGGCAGTCAGGAAGGCTCCACTGAGGAACGCAGTGGCCTCGTCCTGGTCCTGCGACTGCCCTGAATAGCGCATGGTGTAGCCAGGTGGCAGCGTTTCACCATAGCCGGCAAGTGTCGACTGAACCTCAGCCAATACATCGTTGTTCGCGTACCCGGCCGCCACGTTGGACGTGATGGTGGCCATCCGAGTCTGATCTTTCCGACGGATTGAGCCGGCGCCTTCCTCGACATCCCATGATGCCACGGCCACGAGCGGCACTTGAACACCGCCCTCGGCCATGACCGTCAGTTCTCGCAACCCTTCGAGCTCATCTCGGTACTCCGGAGCCAGTCGCACGATGATGTCGTACTCGTCGTTTCCGGTCCGATACTTGGCCGCCTCCATGCCGTTGATGGCTCCTCGGATGGCCATTCCGATCTTCTGAGAATTCAGGTCATACAGCGCGGCCTTCTCGCGATCGACCTCAACCGACAACTCCGGACGAGCCGCGTCCATATCGCTATCGAGACCCGCCAACTTCGGATAGACCGGCGCACCTTCGAGGATCGACATGACATCATCGGACATCTGCTTCAACTGATCGCCATCCTCACCGATAAGCTCGATACTGACCGGGGCACCCTGGACAGGGCCGTCCTCGACCTTACCCACCGTGATCGTAGCACCGGCTATTTGAGTCCCGATCGTCGCCTGCATATTCGCAAGCGTCTCGAAGGCGTTCTGTTCTCTGTCTTGGAAGTCGATGAGTGAGATCGTCACTCGCCCGCCCTCTGGGCCGGAGGGCCCGCCGCCCATGGGATTGCCGCCGCCGCCGCCGCCGCCGGCGACTGCAACGATTGATTCCCAGTCACTCCGGCCAGCAACTTGAGAAAGCTCCGCCTCGATGCGGCGCACGATTGAGTCCGTCACGGCTGCTCGGGTGCCTACGGGTGTCTCTACGTCCACCAGGAGCTGCGGCGGAGGCATGTCTTCTGGGAAGTACTCCAATCCATTCCCCAGAGGTGTCGCCAGATAGATCGCGAACGTCGCGATGAACGCGACGACCGTCATCCCGATCAAAGCTGCTCGATGCCCGAGCGACCATCGAATGCTCACCTCGTACCCGTCCATCAGGCGAGGAAGGAAACGATCCTGGAACCACCGTCCTGCTCGCGCCAGCACGAAGTGGTGCAGGAGCCACAACCCCACGATGGTGGCCGCCAGCATCCCTCCCGTCACCGGGTTGGCGTTAGTCGTGGTCATGAAAAAGATCACCGCCCCGACCAGCAGGGTCACACGTGCGGGCTTCGTCAGCGGTTCAGGCGGGGTGCCGTCGACCCGCATCAGCATGCCGCACAGTGTTGGTACGATGACGAGTGCCACGAAGAGTGAACTCGTCAGCGTGACCATAAGCGTCTTGGGCATGAAGCCCATGAACTCGCCGACTTGTCCCGGCCAGAACAGAAGCGGTGCAAACGCCGCCAGTGTAGTCGCGGTAGCCGCGATAATCGGGAGGGCGACTTCACCCGTCGCCTTCTTCGCAGCGGTCTTTCGATCCCACCCTTCTTCCAGATACCTGTAGATGTTCTCGACCACTACAATCGCGTTATCGACCAGCATGCCCAGCGCGAGAATCAAGCTGAACAGCACGATCATGTTCATCGACAAACCCATCACCTTCAACACTATGAAGGAGAGGAACATCGACGCCGGAATCGAGACCGCTACGAACATCGAAGTGCTCGCACCCAAGAAGAAGAACAACACCCCGACGATCAAAATCAGACCACTGATGATATTGTTCTCCAGGCTCGAAACCATCTCCTCGATCTGTTCGGACTGATCGGATGTGATCTCGATTCTCGTCGTTGGCGGCAGTACCGCCCCCATCGCCTCGACTTCCGCCCGAATCGCAGCTGACGTCTCGATGATGTTCTCACCACCGCGCTTTATCACGTCGAGCGTCACGACGGAGCGACCACCCATCCGTGCAAAATTCTCGCGCTCGGCAAAGCCGAAGTCGACACTCGCCACGTCACGCACGTAGATCGGACGTCCGTCCTGGGTCGTGACGACGAGCTCTTCGATGAGCGATGGATCCTCGAACTCCCCGTCGACTCGGACGAGGTATTTCGTGTCGCCCACGTCGATGGATCCACCGGGGATGTTCACGTTCTCGTTTCGGATCGCGTCGATCACGTCCTGTAGAGCGACGCCATAGTAGTTCATCTTCGACAGATCGACGTCGACCTTCACTTCACGCTCCAGTCCCCCGCGAAGATCTGCGCGCAAGACTGCTGGGAGCGTCTCCAGTCGATCCTGCAGGTCCTCGGCAAGTTCCTTGAGTCGGACCAGTCCGTACTCACCGGACAGGTTCACCTGAAGGACCGGAATCTCCGAGAAATTGAACTCCACGATGCTCGGTTCTTCCGAGTCCTGCGGGAGGTCGGATTTCGCCAGGTCGACCTTCTCACGAACCTTGGCCAGCGCCTCGTCGAGATTCACAGTCGCCTCGAACTCCGCGACCACGCTCGAGTAGCCTTCGACCGAAGTAGACGTCAGTTCCTTGATCTCACTGATCGTCGACAGGTCTTCCTCGATCACGCGCGTGACCTGGCTCTCCACGTCGGCGGGCGATACGCCGGGATAGACCGTGTTGACCGCGATGATCGGAATCGCGAGTTCAGGAAACGACTCTTTCGGGGTGGACCGGTACGCGAAGCTCCCCATGAGTACGATGATGAAAAGGAGCACGACGATCGAGGTCCTGTGATCGACGGCAAAGCTCGTCAGTCGGAATTCCTTGAAGTCCTCGAGAACTCCACGTTCGACATGGTCGCGGGAGCCATTCTCATCGTTGGTCATGTCAGCCCCCCTGGTTCGCGACGACGTTCACGCGATCTCCGTTCGCTACCGACTTCTGACCGACTACCACGAGTTGCTCCCCAGCCACAAGACCGTCCTCAACCACGACCAGGTTCCGGCGCGTAGGCCCCAGGATGACGCCGCGGACCTCGGCGACCATGTGGCCACCCTGCTCAATCGCGACATACACCACGTATCCGTCTTCGACGCGCAATAATGCGTCCTGCGGTACGACGATGGCCTCAGCGACCTCCTGGCGGGTAATCGCCATGTTGCCGACCATCTGTGGCTTGATCGAATGGTCCTGGTTCGGCACCTCAATCTCGATTGGGAATGTCCGGCTGCGCGGATCGATCGATGCGCCGACATAGCGAATTGGCGCGGCATATACCTCCGTACCCACCGCTTCGAAGACCAGTTGAGCCCGGGCCCCCACGTGCACGTCCGTCGCGTAGCGCTCGGGCACGCCAGCGAAGACCTTGATCGGGTCGAGGTCCACAAGACGACCCACCGTTTTCCCTGGACCCACCATCGTGCCCACATCGACATGCCGCTCGTCAAGGATGCCCGCAAAGGGTGCTCGGACGACCGTCCGGGCGAGCCGCTCTTCCAACCCCTGAAGCGTGGCGGCCGCCTGTTCCGCCCCGAACTTCTCTTCGAGATAGGCGATCTCAGATCCGACTTGCTCTTCCTCGAACAGACGCTTTCGACGCTCCCATGTCTGCTGGGCCAGCTGCGCCGCGGAGGAGGCCTGATTTACTTGGGCCTGGAGCACTCGATTGTCGATTTTTGCGATGCGATCCCCTGCACCGACGCGATCCCCTCGGTCCACATAAATGCGGACGATACGGCCGGTCTCTTCTGCCTCAAGCATGACGTCCTGATTGGCCATCGCGACCGAGGTGAGGCGAATTTCCTCCACGAACGTCTCGGTCGCGATCAGTGCGACTTCGACGTTGATCACTCGGACGAACTCCTCGCTCGCAGCAACGTCGTCCGCCGAGTCAGCCTGCGCTGACCCGCAACCCGCCAGAACCAAGAGGGCCCCGACCACCAGCACATTTATCGCTCTGCTTCTCATGTCGAACATCTCCGCGTTCATCCCCATCACAGTCCACATCGCCACACGTTGGTCGTCGTTGGTATTCATCATTGCCCCCTCTCATACAGGCGTACATCTACGAGGGGTACCTGCCCCGTGGCCTCGTCGAACTGGGCCCGGGAAACGAGGTAGTCGAAAACTGCCTGCGCGTAGTTGAATTCACTCTGGCGGAGAGCGCCCTCGGCATCGGCCAGCTCCAGCTGACTCGAAAGTCCCTCCGCATACTGCGCGCTCGCGATCTCGAAGCCACGCTGCGCCTGCTGAACCGCAAGTCCCTGCCCGTTAGCTCTGAGGTACGCTTCTTCTACGGCCTCCATAACGGTGCGAATCTGGCTCTCCGCGACCTGGACTCCCTGCTGAGCATTGGCCTGAGCCTGACGCATACCGGCCCGCTTCTGGTCAATTCGCGCATCCCGACGGAACCCCTGAAAGATCGGAAGGCTCACCCGGAGTCCGACAAATTTCGAATCGGCTCGCTGCCCGTCACTACCGCCGAAGAAGCTTGGCGATCCATTACTCTGGGCGCTGATCACGTAGTTCCCGAAGAGACTAATTTCAGGAAGATAAGTCGCCTGCTCTGCCTTCATCTCGGTGCGACGCAACTCTTCGGTCAGTGCGAGCTGTCGAAGATCAGACCGCATCTCGACACCGCGTGCCAAGCCTTTCTCCAGAGCGGCCTCAACACCCTCGAGTCCATCGATCGGCGCTCCGTTAAACCGCAGAATCGAAAGATTCTGTGGTGAGTTCGCCTCGATGTCATTCAAGTCCATCTCCGCGAGTGAGCCCTCCACGACTAGGGCCTCGTGATCGTCGAAATTCACGAGGACGGCGAGCTCACGCTGGGCCTGCAGCACGGCGTTCTGTGCACGGCGAAGGTTCGGCACCAGGTTGGCGAGTTCCACTTCAAGGCGGAGCACATCGTAGTCGTCCGCGAGCCCTGCTCGGTTCAGCGCCTGGGTCTCAGCCAGAGACTCGCGCACTCGCCGTAACGAGTTGTCGGTCAGGCGCGCCTGCTCCTGGGCGAGAAGCACGGTGTAATAGGAGGTCCGCACCTGTGTCACGACGGACTGCTCCTGCCCGCGGACCGTTTCGCTCTGGAGGTCCTCAAAGCGCTTGGCCGCGCCGAGCGCCACGATGACGTTCGGCCGAAAGATCGGCTGCTCGAGCACGATCGTCGAATTCCAGACGTTGTCCGCTCCGAACTGGACCGGGATGAAATCGTCCGGTCCCGCGCTCGGATCAAAAATGATGGCCGGGAGAAAGTTCACCGCAGCAGCGATGTTCCGCTGATAGGACGCGTTGAAGTCGATCGACGGCATCACGCTGCTCCACGCTTCGGAGACCTGCTCCTGGGCAGTCTCGTAGGCCTCTCGAGCGCCGATCAGCTGGTAGTTCGTCCCGAGCGCCGAGCGAACGAGACCTGTCAGCCCGACGGGTACCGGAGCTTCCTGCGCTTCCGGCGACGGAGCGTATTGCCCCGCAACCTGCCCCGCGGCCATAAGGCTCATCGTCACCGCCACGCCGATGCCAGATATCAAAGTCCGCCGAGGGCGGATCAAATCGCTATTCATCCCTTCCTCATTCCACTTCCTCATGTATCGAATCTCAATCTTGGAGTTGGGTTGCTTCGTCAAAGACGATTTGGGTTAGCTGAACTGCAAAGTCGTCCGTCGCCACCCCTACCATCATCCGGGTGCCGGATTGCTTGAACAGCAGCCGAAACTCGGCCTCTGTCCCCGGGAAGCACCCTTCGTGATAGAGCTGCACCATGCCGTGCGCGTGGGCCGACATCGTGACGGATATGAGTTCGGGGTCCCCGTCCTTGAGGATGCCCGCCTGGATGCACTCCCGGACTCGGTCCATCCAGAACTGGTGGATCCCGGCCTGCATCCCTTCGATGTCGGCGGGCAGAGCGTCCATACCCAAATGGTCGATCCCGGTGTGCATGATGCTGTACCAGCGCGGATGCTCGACCACGAAGTTCAGATATCCCTCTCCCGCACCGATGAAACGGTCGAGCGGCGTAGGCTCGTTCAGCGCAGCGTAGAGGTACCCGGAGAACGTCCTGTGAGCTTCCCTGAGCACTTCGCCCAAGACCTCCTCACGGCCTTCAAAGTGTCGATAGATCGACGGTGCCGTAACGCCAAGGTCCCTTGCCAGCTTTCGCATGGAAAACCCGTCCAGCCCGACCTTGAGATACAATTCGCAAGCGCAGGCGAGAATCCGTTCACGTTGACCATTCATGTGAACACTGTAAACAAGGCGCCAGCACAGGTCAACGGCGAACGGCCCTATGGAGATAACACTGTTTAGTGCCAAAAGGTGCGAACCGGATACCGCAACGGTCGCTGACGTGCCACATATTTCTCGCCGCACACGACTACGTATCCGTGGCCCTGCCCTCCCCCCCCCCGGTCAGCGTGATCTGAATCCATCCCATTCCAGACCCAGGGTCACCTGGCTCTCAATGAAGGTGTTTCCCTAGGGGCACGTTCGAAGCAGCCCGTCCCCCGCTCCGGCTAGGCCCAACGCAAGTGTGTCAGAGGATGGCGTCTAGATAGAAATCCAGGCGGAAGCCCTTGGGATCCCTCAGGCCGTATCCCCCCATCGATCCGGAAGGGGCCATCCAGCAACTAGGCGTTGGCGCCGACCGAGTAAAAGCCATTGTCAAACTCGAACGTCTCAGAATTGCCCGCCCAACCGTAACCCGAAAACGGGAAAGCGGACCCGAAGATGGCGGTCAGAGCGACCGCTGCTCGAACACGCAGGTGATCCTCGCCGGTAAGTGCACGACCGCAGAGGCCCGCAAGACCGGAGTCCTGTCTCCCTCGCCCGCCACGGTCAGCGCCTACAATACGCCGAGCGTGGTGAGTCCCATCAATTCCCTTTAACCTCATGGACAACCTCGTCAGCGGGCCCTGCGTGCCCGCCGACGAAAGCGTTTCAGGATCCGTGGCGACGCAAACGGGTAGCCCTGCACAGTACCGGATCGTCACATACGACCCGTAGTACGAACCCTGCCGATCAGTGATCCATGGGAGCCGCACCGGTGAGTGAGTTTCCCAAGAACAGTTACTGCTACATCGCCCAGGGGCATGATTTTCATGGCCCCTATCACGATCGCGAGTACGGTTTCCCCATCTACGATGACGATGCCCTCTTCGGTCGGATGCTCCTGGAGATCAATCAGGCGGGGTTAAGCTGGATCACGATCCTGAGAAAAAAGGAAGGATTTCGAGCCGCCTACAGCGGCTTCTCCGTCGACGCCGTGGCCGAATACGGCGAGGTCGACCGGGCGCGCCTCCTCGCCGACACTGGAATTATCAGGAACAGACTGAAGGTCGATGCGGCGATCTCGAACGCTCAGCGCATTCTGGAACTGCGCGCGTCGCATGGTTCGTTCGCTGAGTGGCTGGACGTACATCACCCGCTCGAAAAGGCAGACTGGGTAGGCCTCTTCAAGAAGACGTTCCGCTTTACGGGTGGCGAGATCACGGGTGAATTCTTGATGAGTCTCGGATACCTCCCGGGGGCTCACGTCGAGGGGTGCCCCGTCTTCGACGAGGTCGCAGCCCTCAAGCCACGATGGATGGACTGACGTTGCCCAATACGACCAGGGCGCGGACTTTGAAACCGATGGAGCCCTTCCTGGCACCATGGTGGGCTCGTGGGCCGCACGCTCAGACACTGCTCGCCCGGTGGTTGCGATCCGAAGACGGCCCGGACTTCGAACGGGAGCGACTCGAAACATCCGACGACGATTTCATCGATCTCGACTGGACGTTTGACCCCCGAGAGGGAGCGCCGATCGTCCTACTGCTGCACGGGCTCGAGGGGTCCTCCGACCGCCGATATATGCGCAACGTGGCGCGCGAACTTCTCCAGCGTGGTGTCAGGGCTGTCGCCATGAACTTCAGAGGATGTAGTGGAGAGCCTAATCGGCAACTGCGCTTCTATCACTCGGGAGAGACCTCTGACCCCGGGCTCGTACTGAAAACGATTCGCGAGCGTTTCCCTGACCGCAGACTCGGCGCGATGGGCTTCTCTCTCGGTGGCAACATGATCCTGAAAGCGATGGGCGAGCGAGACGACGGTGGGACCGGGATGCTGGATGCATGCGTTGCCATGTCGGTGCCATACGATCTGTCTGCGGGATGCTCCCTGCTTGAGCGATCTGTCATGGGACGCGTCTACAGCGACTATTTTATGCGGTCATTACGGCAGAAGGTGTCCACCAAGCGCGACCGCCTCGCCGAGGTACTCGACATGGATCAGGTCGACGGTGCTCGTACCATTCGGGCGTTCGACGAGGCCGTTACGGCACCCCTGAACGGCTTCGACGACGCGGACGATTACTATCGGCGCTGTTCGAGCGCCGCTTTCCTGCCCGAGGTTCGGGTACCGACCCTGCTCCTTCACGCGCGCAATGACCCGTTCCTTCCCGCGGACTCGATCCCGGAAGCGAGAGCAGCAGCGAATCCCGACATTCGTATGGTGACGACCGACTACGGCGGGCACGTCGGATTCATCCAGGGATCTCTCCGGAAGCCAGACTTCTGGGGCGACAGAGCCGGCGCGGCATTCCTCGCGGATGCGTTGGTTTGAGGCACTGACAGCACCCGACAGACAGGAGGCCCCGACAACGCGAGGTGTGGGCCCAAGGTCAGGCCGGCAGTGTGTTCTTGAAGAAGGCGCGTCCATGCCAGGTGGCGGCGGCCTCACGCTCCAGATTACCCGCACGGTACTGATCCACACGAGTCAGACTGGTGTCGAAGACGTGGGTTCGTGAATCCACGTCGCCGGCCTTCGCCAGCTCCCTGAAAACACCTCGGGTCGCTGTCCTTACTTCACCATTTTTCCGGTACCAAACTGAAGAATGATCGATAAACGCAATGTCAATCTTCTGCCCCATCGCTCTGAGCTGATTCACGAGCGCGTCAATCGAGCAACCAGACGGCGCTTCTGCATCGACATCGACACCGATCAGCAGGAATTGATCGTCGAGTAGTGCACGCGCGGACCGAAGCGGCATGCCGTGGGCCGCCCATCGCTCGAGGAACAAGTCCACTACGCTCAGGCACGCTTCGCCTTCTGTCGCCTCAAGGGTCCGACTCAGGGGAAACACCCAGAGACGTCCGTGATCAGGAAGTTCCGAAAAAGGGACTTGTGGCATATCAGTCTCCCGCGTCCGCAGTCACATCTGCGACCGGCGGAGGATTTTTGTCGAGAAGGATCGCGACCCATCGAAGGTCTGGAGTGTTCTCGAGCCAGATCTTGAGGACTACGGTCAGCGGAACGGACAGCAGTGCACCCAGCGGGCCCCATATGAATCCCCAGAACAACAGAGACAGGATCACAACCAGCGTGGACAGCCCGAGCCGGCGACCCAGAAGGTTGGGTTCGATGATGTTTCCGAAGACCAAATTCACGACTACATAACCAGCAGCGACGAGAAACGCGTGACCCACGGAGCCGTAGAGAATGACGCTCAGAAGAACAGCGGGAATCGCGGCGATAATCGATCCAACCGTCGGCACATAGTTGAGCAGGAAAGCCGCTAGGCCCAGCAGGACCGGGAAGTCGAGCCCCATCACATACGCCCAGCTGCCAAGGATCAGGCCTGTCGTAAGCGAGATCACCGTCTTGATGCCGAGGTAGCTCTGAACCTCCGTAACAACCTTGGAGAGGCGATCCTCTTCGAGACCGTTACGGCCGGTCAGGTATTGGAACTTGGCCGGGAACACCAAAGCCTCACTCAGCATGAACGCCATGATGAGGAAGACCAAGAACGTCATCGACAGGAGGCGTGTGACCCACCCAACCGCGCCCCCTGCAAAGCCGAGGATCGCACCTGGATTGAAGAGCAGGTCGGTATCGACCCAGTCACTCATGATGATGTCAGTTCGAGCCTCGAACGACTCAATCCACACGACCTGAAGCTGCTGCAGCGTGTTGATGTAGGTCGGCAGTTCCCGTTGAAGTTCGGACACCGAGCTGCTCGCCACGAGAATCAGCAGGAAGACTACAGCCACATTGACGATGAGCGGCAGAATGATGGCGCTAGCCTTCGGTAGCCCGTGTTTCCGAAGCCAGACCATCATCGGCAGGCTCAACACCGCGAGGAACAGAGCCAGGGCGGAGGGCAGCAGAATCGGAGCTGCGAACTGGAGACCGAACACGATCACGACTAAACAGGCGAGACTGAAGAGAACCTTCGCGCCTGGGTTCTGGTCCGTCTGATCTATTATCATGAAGGGTTGTTGGAGCAGTTCGATGCCGTCGAGGCCGTACAGTAGCTCCTTGGCTCGGGTTCTTCCATAGGATGTCCAGTCAACGATCTGGTCGTGAAGCCATGACCGACGAACGTCTCACAGTCTCGATTCCGGACGACGACGAAGCACTGCTCGGACAGTGTCGCGTCGACACCTTCCGTGCGGGTGGCCCTGGTGGTCAACACCAGAACGCCACCGAGAGCGGCGTGCGGCTCGTTCACATGCCCACTGGTGTGCGCGCGATCGCCAGAGATGAACGCAGCCAATTCCGAAACCGATCGCTGGCGCTGAAGCGGCTCCGGGCACGTCTCGAGGAGTTGAATCGAGTGGTGAAGCCCCGCAAGCCTGCGAAGAAGCCCTCCCGGGCGACCAAGCGAAAGCGCCTTGAAGCGAAACGAAAACGCGGCGATACGAAGCGGCTTCGGAAGCCTCCACAACCGGAGGAGTGACCCTTCGACATCTAGAAATGTCTAGCGAGAACGCAAGGTGGATCATCTCGCTTTCCCGCTCTACATCGCGTCGGCCGCCTGCGTCACCAGATGTGGCGAACCGACGAAGCTGCCTTCACCTGGCCTCTTCTCGCCGTCCAGGCCGCGGGTCACGATCATGACAAGGAATCTCTCCGCGAGTCCCTTGACGATGCTCCTCGCGTGGCTGCTGGCCGACGCACCAGGCTCCACCTCCCATGCCGTGAACACCTCGCCGAACATCGGTTCAGGCTGGTAGTCGAAGATCACGCCGCAGGCGTCCGGGCGCATTTCTGTGTCGATGGCTCCATCGACCTCAAGCACTCCGCGCAACCACTGGCATTCGAACGTCTGGCACGATCCCGGGCGTTCCGCGTAGATCCCGCAGCCCGCCTCGCAGAGGTGCTCGCAGGTCTGGTACGTGCCCTTCTTGATCTCATGAACGCCCAGCACGGTGCAGCAGGCAGAGCAGGAACCGCACTCGCGTATCGAATCACTCAGGATAGGCCCCTCAACGCCGCTCACAGAAACCCCCGCCCGACATATGTCCTCCTTGTGGATGATACTCAGAGGCTGGGGAGCGGGAGGTGAGGAGGCAATGAAGGCCTGCCTCCCAGGCAGCCGGCGGAACCCCACTGACTGCAGATGATTATTCGCCCGCTTCAGCCACGATGCGCTCGACCTTTGCCCTGAAGTGTGTCAGCCGTGAGATGCCATCCGCCGTGGTCCGCATACGCATAAAGTCGCGTGCCATGATCGTGCTGGAGGCGATAGGCCGCTTCCTCTGCCTTCGCCTTGCTAGCGAAGGTCAGTTTTCCGCATTTACCACAGACCGGTGGCGGCTTCATGAGGGTCTGTGGAAGTGATCGACAAAACCGAGCCTACGATCATTCACGCCTTCCATGCCGACTCGGAAACCCACGAGCTTGTTGAACGCAAATCGCACTAGGACCGCGACAGCCAACACGCGCCACCGAGCCCCGATCCAGGCTCCCTGCGCCTCCCCCCGTCTCGTGAGTTCTGACCTGAGACTGTGATGATTTTGGTTTCACTCTCAGATGAAATGCAACGAATCCGAATGCTGAAGAACAGAACGCCGAGACCCCTTCCGATCGAAGGGGCCTCGGCCAGTGGGCCCGCCAGGACTTGAACCTGGGACCTACCGATTATGAGTCGGCTGCTCTAACCAACTGAGCTACGGGCCCGAGCCTGTGAAGATAGCGCACGACCCGAGGTGCTGTCAGGCGGCACCGGCGAGCGTAGTGGCACTATTGGCGGTGCCCGCAGGAGGCTAATTTTACTCGGTCGGCTCCGGACCATCCGGACGGAGCATGCATCGCAGAATGCGGGGTACCGCTGCCATGAGAGTGGTCGTGGTTGGCGCTGGTGAGGTGGGATACCATCTCGCGCAGCGACTGTCCGAGGAACACCAGGACGTCGTCGTCATCGAGGCGGGCCCGGAGCAGGCCGAGCACGCGGCCCAACAACTCGACGTCCAGACCGTGGTCGGCAACGGGGCTTCCGTCTCCGCTCTCGAGCAGGCGTCAGTGCGGGAGGCCAGCATGCTGTTGGCCGTCACGAGCCATGATGAAGTGAATCTCATCGCCTGCCTCGCTGCGAAACGCCTGGGAGTCCCATACACGGTCGCACGGATCTCGAACCCGGATTACTACGAGACCGACGCAGTGCTCTCCCAAGAGCACATGGGCATCGATCTGATGGTCAATCCGGAGCGGGAGTGCGCTCGTGAGACGGTCCAACTCCTCCAGAATCCCGCGTTTACGGAAGTGGCGGAGTTCGCGGACGGCCGCGTGCAGCTAGTCGGTCTGAAGGTTAGGGAGGGAGCCCCCGTAGCCGGCAAGTCCATCCGCGATCTGCGGGCTCAGTTCTCCGGAGGCTACCACTACGTCACCGCCGCGATCGTTCGTGACGGGAAGACCCAGATCCCCAAGGCAGACTCAACCATCGAAGCCGGTGATCGTATCTACCTGCTCGTGCCGACGAGTGAAATCGATACAGTGCCGCCGCTCGCAGGCTACGACGCCTTCGACCTGAAGCGCGTGATGATCGCCGGGGGCAGCACAGAGGGGCAGTATATCGCTGAGCTACTTGAGGAGATGCACGTCGAGTGCACGCTCCTCGATCGAGACCGACGTCGATGCGTGGAACTGGCTGAACATCTGACCCGATCACTCGTCCTGCACGGGGACGCGACCGATCTGGAGTTGCTCGAAATGGAGGGCGTCAGCGGATCCGACGGATTCATCGCCGCGACTGGAAACGACGAAACCAACCTCCTGTCGAGCCTCATTGCGAAAGAGGCCGGGGCCGTAAAGGTGCTGAGCCTCGTTCACAAATTCGAGTACCTAAAGCTCATTCCTGCCGTCGGTGTGGACGCAGCGATCTCCCCCCGCATGTCCACGGTCAACGCGATTCTCCGGCGCATCCGGCGCGGCCGGGTCATGACCGTCGCCTCCCTCTCCGGTATCGAGGCCGAGGTCATCGAGTTCGTCGTCGGCGGCGACTCCCGGATCGCGGGTCAGGCTTTGAAGGATGTCGACTTTCCGAAGGAGGCCGTCATCGGGACCATCCTCCGAGACGAGGAGATCATACTCCCGCGCGGTGAGGACGTGCTGCGCCCTGGTGACGACGTCATCGTCTTCGCCATGCCAGAGGCGATCCATCACGTCGAGGCGCTCTTCGGCTAATGTCACTCCGGAAGGTCGCCAACGTCGTCGGGCTGCTGCAGGTATTCATCGCCCTCTCACTCGTCCTCACGGGGTTGGTCGCCCTCGCGTACGGTGACGGAGACGCGACCGCCTTCTTTCAGTCGGCCGGGATCACATTCCTCGTTGGGGGGGGCGTCTACATGCTCACCCGCTTCGAGGGCGACGTCACCGTCCGAGAGGGCTTTGCCATCGTCACAATGGCCTGGACAGCAACAGCGGTCTTCGGAGGGCTCCCCTACCTGTTCTCCGGTGTCCTGGACGATCCGGTCGCAGCCGTCTTCGAAGCGATGTCCGGGTTCACGACGACGGGCGCCACCGTCTTCGCCGACATCGAGTCCCTGCCCCACGGGGTGCTTCTGTGGCGTTCCCTGACGCACTGGATCGGCGGCATGGGCATCATCGTGCTCGTGATCGCGGTCCTGCCCTACCTCGGCGTCGGAGGCATGCAGCTCTTTCGGGCAGAGGTCCCGGGGCCGACCCCAGAACGCCTACGACCCCGAATTGCCCAGACAGCCGAGCTTCTATGGCTCGTATACTTCGGTCTGACAGCGTTGCTAGCGCTGCTATATCTGCTGGGCGGCATGGGGCCATTCGATGCGATCAACCACAGCTTCTCGACCATGGCCACGGGGGGATTCAGTACCCGCAACACGTCCATGGCCCAGATGTCGCCGTTCATCCAGTGGGTCACGATCGTGTTCATGTACTTAGCCGGCGTGAACTACGCGCTCCACTTCCGAGCAGCGACCGGGCGACTCGCGTACCTGAAGGACGCGGAATGGCGCTTCTTCACGATGATCCTGCTCGTGGCTGCTGCGGTGGTCACCGTACTCAACCTCGCGAGCGGCTCGGGCTCCGGCGTCGAGTCGTCCATTCGTGACGGCCTCTTTCAGGTCATGGCCATCACCACGACCACGGGCTACGTCAGCGCCGACTACGCACAGTGGGTGCCTGGTGCGCGCATGCTTCTGTTCGCTCTCTTCTTCGTTGGCGGAATGGCCGGCAGTACCAGTGGTGGGATCAAGGCGCTACGTGTGCTCCTGCTCCTCAAGCAGACGGGTAATGAGCTTCGAAAACACCTGCATCCCCGGGCGGTCTTCGTAACGCGCATCGGCACGAAGCCAGTCCGGGAGGAGGTCGCGACAAAGGTCGTCGCCTTCGTGATCCTCTACCTCCTGCTCTGCCTGGCCGGAGCGATGGCCTTGGCAATGACCGGAATCGACCCATTGACCGCGATCGGAGGCAGTATCGCTTCGGTGGGAAACGTCGGTCCTGCTTTCGCAGAATTGGGCCCGACCAACAACTATGGGTGGATATCTTCGCCGGGCCTCGCGGTACTGACGTTCCTGATGCTCGTGGGCCGGCTCGAGATCTATACGGTCCTGTTGCTGTTCCACCCCGAATTGTGGAAGGGTCGCCGCTCTTTCCATTAGTGGCACGACGCACCTTCGAAGAAGTTCTCCGGAGGAGTTCTCTTGAGGATGATCGTTCGGCTGATGCCTTCCCCGTTGCTCACCGCGCTACTCATCTCATCGAGATCTGCAGTCCACGCCGCCCTGCTACCAGAGGCGGCACTGTCTCAGCGCGTGGTCCCGGTCCAGTAGGAGCCGAGACACAGGCTCCCGTACGAATCGACCCGGATGTGGGTGCTCAATGTACAGATTCAGCCTGGCGACACCACGCTGCTGCACACCCACAGCACCCCGATCTCGTACGTGACGATCGGCATCTCATCGACCGATCAGCGATCGGTCGACGGCTCGTGGAAAGGGACGGTTTCACGAGATCCGCCTCCCGGAAGGATCGGATCAGTGCGTGGAGTGACCTCGTACAGAGAGCAGCCGGTGACCCATCAGGTCACGAACGTCGGGCAAACGATATTTCGTCTCATCGCAAACGCGAGCAGAAGCAGAGGGATCTCTCGGCCAGCCGCGAACAAGGCCGGACCACCCGCGCGGCCTGGCGAGACGCAAAGTCAGCCCAACACCTGGTTCGCCTATAGCAGGGTCGTTCTCACCCCCGGGGGGAAACTGGATTGGCGAGTGGAGGAAGCACCGGTAGCGGTGGTGATAATCCACGACGGTCGACTAGAGCTAACACGCCCGGATGGCTGGACCACATCGCTCGAAGCCGCCGGATCCGCCCGGGTTGGGGGATATTTGAGACGCTTTTGCTGGACAATGCCGCCGAGTCCAGACCAGTTGAAGTAGTACTCGTCGAGTTGCGTTAGAGCATCCCGGCCGCCCGCTTAAGCTGACTGATTTCTTTCCCGGACAACTTTCGGTAGGAGCCGCGTGCGAGTGTCCCGAGCGCGATCGGCCCGAAGCGCTCACGGCTCAGGCGGATTACCGGGTGGCCAACCGCGGCCATCAGTCGGCGCAGCTCGCGCTTCCGTCCCTCGATCAGCACGACGGTCAGATTTGACGTCACCTCACCTGGCTTCACCCGCTGAATCCGTTTCGGCTTTGCGGGACCGTCATCAAGCTGAACCCCTCGTAAGAGACGGCCGGTGGTGTCACGGGTCACGCGGCCAGCCACCTCGACACGGTACTCACGCTCTACCTCGGAACTCGGGTGCTGGAGCTCGTGGGCGACGTCGCCCTGATTTGTGAGCAAGATCAGACCCTCTGCGTCCCTGTCGAGGCGCCCGACGTACCGCAGTCCTCCGCAATCATCCGGCAATTCGTCGTAGATCGTGCGGCCCCCGTGGGGGTCCGAGCGGGTCGTCAGAACACCCGGCGACTTGTGGTAGGCGATCCACCGTTCGGTTTTCTCGCCAACCACCGCCCCGTCCAGTCGGACTTCATCCTGTCCCGGCACCACACGCACACCCAGTTCGGACACGGTGTCTCCATTCACGGTAACTCGCAGCGCGAGCATCATCCGCTCAGCCTCCCGCCGAGAAGCGACCCCCGCCTGAGACAGATATTTTTGCAGGCGAACAGCCTCGGGGGTTTGTCGATCAGCCATGTGGGTGGCCCTCAGCCTCCCGCTGGATCTGGGGTGCGATCCGTCTCGTCGTCATCAGAGTCCTCAGCACGAAGCTCATCGTGACCTGCCGCATCTAGATCATTCGCGACCTCCAGATCTTCGACCTCGTCAACGATGGCATTCTCCTCGGCCTCATGGACCGGCTCCTCCTCGTCAGCAGCCTCGCTGCGTGTGTGTTCGGCTCCATTGTCACCCTCGCCCTCGCCATGCTCGAGCTGGGCATCGTCCTTTTCAGTCGGCTCTTCCGACCCGAGTGGAATCCGCTCACGCAACAACACCGGCAACTCGTCGGGTCGCGGCAGATCTTCAAGAGACTTGAAGCCAAAATGCTCCAGAAAGAAGGTGGTCGTGCCATACAGCAGGGGGCGACCCAGCCCTTCGGCACGGCCAACGATGTCGATGAGTCGACGATCGACGAGGGAGCGCATGACCCCGGATGCACCCACCCCCCGGATGTACTCCACCTCTAGACGACCGATCGGCTGCCGATAGGCGACGATCGAAAGGGTCTCGAGGGCCGGGCCAGACAGTCGTGATGGCCGCGGCACCGTGTCGAACCGTTCCAGGTACGGTGCGAGCTCGGGACGGGTCAGGATCTGGTAGCCCTCCGCGAGATCCGTGATCTGGAACGAGCGACCCGCATCGTCATACTCGGCCCTCAGGTACTGGAGAGCCTCCTCAACCTGATCCTCGTCGAGCGATTCATCCGCTCGGGCGATCTCATCTGCTGTGAGCGGTGCGTCGGAGGCAAACAGCACGGCCTCAACGATCTGATGAACGTTCAAACGTCGGCTCCTTCGTCATTCACTGGTTCGGCTGTGGGTACGTATTCCTGCTCGTCCTGCTTCCCTTCCTGACCGGCCTCCACTTGCACCTCGTCACCTTCTTCTCGTCGATAGATCCAGAGCTCGGAGAACGGCCGTGTCTGGCGAAGAAAGAGGATCCGGCGCCGCGTTAGCTCCAATCCGGCAAGGAAGGTCATGACGCCATGAGATCGATCCTTGAACCCTTCCAACAGGCGACTGAACTCGACGCGTGTGGAGCTCTTCAAGGATTCGAGAATAAGGACCGATTTCTCCTCCATGGTGACTGTCCGTGTCGTCACCCTGTGCTCCCGCTGGTACGGCACAGGCATTTCGACCTTTAGCGCCGCGGCGAACACTTCATCCCACGTGGTTTCTAGAGGGATTTCATTGATCGGTCGACGAGGGCGCGCCGGAGCGTATCCTTTCCCTCGCCTTCGGCCCCGATCGGCCTCAGCCGCCCTGAGCCGCTCCGAGATTTCTCGAATCTGTTCATACTCGAGCAACCGACGCACCAGTTCAGCCCGAGGATCGGCGTCCTCGTCCTCGATGGGGCGAGGGAGGAGCATTTGCGCCTTGATGTGGATCAGGGCAGCGGCCATCTCGAGGAGCTCGCCTGCCGAGTCCAGATCATGGGCTTCGAGCTTATTGATAGCCCCGAGAAATTGATCCGTGATCCGCGAGATCGGGATATCGAAGATGTCGATATCCTGCGTGCGAATCAGATGTAGAAGGAGGTCGAGCGGTCCCTGGAACCGGTCGAGCTCGACCAGGAAAAACCCCTCGCGATCTGGAGCACCCTCGGCGACGGTCAGATCCACAAGCGTATGAACCAGTAAGCGATGTCGACGAAGAAGTACACGGGCCACAGAACAATGGAAAACAGATCAAAGCCAGTGTATCGGCCCAGATACATGATGCCGATCAGCGCCAGAATTCCGTACTGTCCGAAGTTTCGATATTTCGTCGCGAGTCCTGATGGCAGCAGATGCGCCAGAACATGCGAGCCGTCGAGAGGCGGAATGGGCAGCAGGTTGAAGAACGCCAGCACCAGGTTGATGAGTAGCGACCACTCGAGCCCCTGGCGAAGCGGGTTGAGGACCATCTCACCACCGCTCGTCATCGCATCTGCTTTCACGACGATCGCGAGCAGAACCGTCGAGATCGCCGCGAGGATCAGATTCGAAACGATCCCGGCCATCGACACGCGAATGTCACCCGCGACGTACTCACGATAGTTAGCCGGATTCACCGGCACCGGCTTCGCCCACCCGAACAGGAACCCCGTGCCGGAGGCGTACAGCATGGCGGGCACAATGACCGATCCGAACAGATCGAGGTGAGGGATCGGATTGAAGGTAATTCGTCCGAGATCATGGGCAGTGTTGTCCCCCTCGCGCCGGGCCTGCCACGCATGGGCGACCTCGTGCACGACGATGGAAAACATCAGAACCGGAATCAGGATAAGTGCGTCCATATCCGACTAAGGTATCTCCACGTTGAACGCGTCCCTACCCGTTGATCCCATCCAGGGTCTCCTCTAGCTTTTCTCGCTAACGAGTTGTCGAAGAACCGCTCACCGAGCGAAGCAATGCCGAACATCAAAAGTGCAAAGAAGCGGATGGTCCTGAGTGCTGCTGCCCGTACGAAGAATCGGGCAGAGCGTTCGCGTATCCGTAATGCGATCAAACAGGTACGAGCCGCTGAGAGTGCCGCCGATGGCGCGAAGCTTCTCATCGCTGCGGTTGCCCTGCTGGACCGTGCGGGGACACGCCGTCTGTTCCATCCGAACCGGATCGCCCGGATCAAGGGGCAGCTCGCGCGGCACGTGAACGCCTTGGCCTGAGGCCTGCTCCGGCAGCCCTGTAGCGCCGAAAGCATCGAGACCCGGGAGGCGAAACGCCCCCGGGTCTCTTTTAGTGCCCACACGCCAACGATGTAAGACGGACGTCACGCCGACCAGACCACCCGTCCATCGACGATCGTCATACGTGCGCGACCCGTCAGTTCCCAACCGCCGAACGGCGTATTACCGCTCTTCGACAGGAAGGCTTTGGCATCGACGGTCCAGGTTTCCGTCGGGTCGAGTACTGTCACATCGGCCACCCCACCTTCTGCGAGCGTGCCACCGGGGAGATTGAAGGCCCGCGCCGGCTGACAACTCATGCGCTCCACCATTGTCGGCAGGTCGATGACGCCCTCCGCGACCACGCGAGTCATGATGACCCCAATCGCCGTCTCCAAACCGACTATACCGTTCGGTGCGTCTGCGAAGGCAGCCTCTTTTTCGTCGTAATGATGGGGCGCGTGGTCCGTCGCGATCGTATCGAGTGTTCCGTCCGCCACACCGGCGCGAACTGCGTCGACGTCCTCCGGCCTACGCAGCGGTGGGTTCATCTTCGCTTCGGTCCTGTATCCCTCGACCGCTTCGTGTGTCAAAACCAGATGGTGGGGTGAAGCTTCCGCCGTTACCCGAACACCACGGGCCTTCGCCTGGCGAATTGCCTCCACTCCATGCGCGGTCGAGATGTGCTGAAGGTGGATGTGCCCACCTGTGAGTTCCGCGAGCAGCAGATCGCGGACGATATGGATGTCTTCACCTGCGTTTGGCTTACCGGTCAGGCCAAGGCGAGCCGAAACGATGCCCTCGTTCATATGACCCGCCGCGGTCAGCGTCAGGTCCTCGGGGTGATCCGCCACCGGTATGTTGAATGTCTGTGAATACTCCAGTGCCAGCCGCATCAGCCCGGAGTCCATGACCGGGCTTCCATCATCTGTTATCGCGACGGCTCCGGCGTCGACCATCTCTCCGACAAGAGCCAGTCGCTTGCCTTCCCGCCCCTCCGAGATACATCCGACCGGATAGACCTTGCTGAACCCGGCGGCTTTTCCCTGAGCCACGACATAGCCAACCGTCGCCTGGTCATCGATGGGAGGAGTCGTGTTCGGCATCGCGCAAATCGCCGTAAACCCACCGGCCGCGGCTGAAGCCGTACCCGTTGCGATCGTCTCCTTGTGCTCACCGCCCGGCTCACGGAGGTGAACGTGAACGTCGATCAGGCCCGGGGTAACGATCAACCCGCCGCAATCGACGACCTTGGCATTTTCCGGCGCGTCGAGGCTCTCACCAACAGAGGCGATGACCCCGGCCGCAAGGAGGACGTCGACGTTCGCGTCTAGAGACTGGCTCGGGTCAACGACCCGACCGCCCCTCAGAAGAATTTTCTCGCTCATGATTCACCTCCCCTCTTCGCGGCCTCGGCCTTCTCAGGCCGTCCACCTGCGAGCAGATACAGAACTGCCATACGAATCGCCACGCCGTTTGTCACCTGATTCAGAATCACTTGTTGCGGGCCATCCGCGACGTCCGAGTCGATCTCGACCCCGCGGTTCATTGGTCCCGGGTGCAAAATGAGCAGATCCTTCGGTGCGGCCTCGAGTCGAGCCGTCGAGACCCCCCAGATCCGGTTGTATTCACGCAGACTCGGCACATAGCCCGCTTCCATCCGCTCCAACTGAAGCCGGAGGACGTTTAGCACGTCAGCCCACTGAATCGCCTCTTCGATGTGAGGAAACACCGTAACTCCCAGATCCGCCACGGCCGGAGGCAGGAGCGTTTGTGGCCCACAGATCCCGACCTCAGCGCCGAGAGTCCTGAGCCCATATATGTTCGATCGTGCGACTCTTGAATGCAGGATGTCGCCGACGATGCACACCTTGAGGCCATCGAGTCGGCCCCGGTGGTCACGGATCGTGAGCAGGTCGAGAAGTCCCTGTGTCGGGTGCTCATGAGCCCCATCCCCAGCGTTGATGACATTGGATGGGATCCGATCCGCCAAAAAGCGTGCGGCGCCGGAAGAGCCATGCCGCATCACGACCATGTCGATGCGCATCGCCTCGAGGTTCCGGGCGGTGTCGACCAGCGTCTCGCCTTTCGTCACTGAGGAGCCGGACGAAGAGATATTGACCGTGTCGGCACTCAATCTTTTCTCAGCGAACTCGAATGAGACGCGGGTACGCGTCGACGCCTCGAAGAAGAGGTTAACGATCGTCTTGCCGCGCAGGACTGGCACCTTCTTGATCCTGCGCTCCGATATTTCCTTGAACGGCTCCGCGGTGTCGAGGATCGAGAGAATCTGCTCTGCCGTCAGATCCTCGAGCCCGATCAGATCTTTCCCGAAAGGTGCCACGGTCTCGCTCACAAAGCCTCCGTTTTCGCCTGCACAATCTCGACTCCAAGTCGCCCATCCAGCTCCGGAACGAGCACCTCTGCCCGCTGGCCGGGATGAACCTGAACCTCGCGGCCGGTGATGTCGGGGTGAATCGGAAGTTCCCGCCCGCCGCGATCGACCAGCACGCAGAGGAGAATCTGACTCGGACGCCCCCAGTCGTGGAGTTCGTTCAACGCCGCTCGGGCCGTACGCCCGGTATAAGCGACGTCATCGATGATGACGATGCATCGGTCGTCGATCCCCCCGGTTGGGAGTTCCGTGCCTCCGATCACCGGTCGCGGACCGATCACCTCCAGGTCGTCTCGGTACAGCGTAATGTCCAGAGATCCGGTATCGAGGGCGACACCCTCTGCTTGCTCGATTTCCTGCTGAATCAAAGCCGCGATGTGTGTGCCGCGACGATGAATCCCCATAAGGACAAGTCCATCTGTCCCCCCATTGCGCTCCACGATCTCTCGGGCCATTCGAGCTACGGCCCGACGCACGTCGGACTCACTCATCACGGGGATGCGGCTCTGTTCAGGCATCTCGTCGGGTTCGAAGGCCGGCTACCAGTCCCAGAGGGGCTCCGGCGGGTTGGGGTACGGTAAGTTCGGCCCTCGTGTGCCCCGGGTCAACGACGGTTCGCGGTACTGTCATGAGCGCCGCCAATTGCCCATTCTACGGCCGTCGCGCGGGTCCCCGAGAACGGGGGGACGGAAGCGACATGCAAGCCGTCATCGTCTCCAAAAAACGTCCTACTCATGCGACTGCGCTCTGTTCTTCTTTTGCTCGTGATGCTCCCCCTGGCCTTCCCCGCGGCTGGACAAGAAGTAAAGGAACACCCTCAAGTCGTACTGAAGAACGTCCCATTCGAAATCATGGTTGGGGGTGGAACCGAGGAGTCCCTCTGGTTCGAGATCCGCAACGCGTCAGGAAAGGTCCTGGGAAGCGGCACGGTGGACAGCCACAACTCGGCGACGGCAAGAGACATGACGGTCGCCAGCCGGGAGGAGCTTCCACTCACAGTTCTGGTGGGTGACGAGACATTTACGGTCGACCCCACCCTCACGTCTGGGTGGTACTCGATCCTTCCGCCCATCGTCGCGATCGCGTTGGCCTTGATCTTCAGGGAAGTGGTGACTGCGCTCTTTGTCGGAGTGTGGCTGGGCGCACTGGCCGTTGGTGGGTTCAACCCTATCACCGCCACCGGCCGGTTCGTCGATCAGTTCATCGTCCCGGCCGTCGCTAATGCAGATCATGCGAGCATCATGGTCTTCACACTCTTCCTGGGTGCGATGGTTGGGTTGATCTCGAAGAACGGCGGGACTCGCGGCATCGTGGACGCAGTAGCGCCGATGGCGAGAACGCCGCGACGAGGAAAAATGGCCACGTGGGGAGCGGGCATGGCCATCTTCTTCGACGACTATGCCAACACACTCATTGTCGGGAACACCATGCGGCCGATTACGGACCGTCTGAAGATTTCCCGCGAAAAGTTGGCCTATCTCGTTGACTCCACAGCGGCACCGGTGGCAGCGCTCGTGCCGGTCTCGACATGGGTCGGTTATGAAATCAGCCTGATCGGCGACGGCCTTGGCATCGCGGCCGAGCAGACTCCCGGGGCGGCCGCAGCACTCGACGTCAGTTCGTTTTCGATTTTCGTAGAAACCATCCCCTACCTTTTCTATCCCCTCCTCGCGTTGGTCCTCGTCTTCCTGACATCAGTGACAGGGCGAGACTTCGGTCCCATGGCCGCTGCCGAGAAACGAGCCGCGAACGGACAGGGACTCTATCGTCCGGGCGCGAACTTGGCAGTCGACACCGAGTCGGAAGACATGAACCCGAAAGAGGGCGCGCCACGACTGTGGTACAACGCCGCGCTTCCGGTCCTCACGGTCATTATTGTCGTCCTAGTTGGCCTCTACACATCAGGGCGAGCCGTCGTCGGTCCAGGCGCCAACCTGAGGGACGTCTTCGGCGAGGCCTCATCATACGATGCCCTACTCTGGGGCTCACTGTCGGGCGCGCTCATGGCTGCCTTCCTCTCGATCGTCCAGAGAATCCTGACCCTCAAAGAATGCGTGGATGCCTCCGTCGGCGGATTTCGGTCAATGATGCTCGCGATGATGATTCTCGTTCTCGCGTGGTCCATGGGATCCGTCACCGAAGCGATTGGGACATCAAGCTTCCTGACGCTGCTGTTATCCGACCGAATCGCCATTGAGCTGATCCCTGCCATCGTCTTCCTCACTTCGGGAGCCATGGCGTTCGCGACGGGAACATCCTGGGGCACCATGGCCATCATGTTACCCGTCGTGATCCCGCTCACGGTCGCGCTCGGCGGCCCGGACGTTCTGCCAGGTGCGGTCGACGCCCACCTGCTGCTCGGAGGCATCGCATCGGTACTCGCCGGATCGATTTTCGGAGATCATTGCTCGCCCATCTCCGACACGACGGTGCTCTCGTCTACGGCCTCCGCGTGTGATCATGTTGATCACGTGAAAACTCAACTGCCGTACGCCCTTATGGTCGGCGGAATCGGAGTTCTCTTGGGCAACATAGGGACCGCTTATGGCCTACCAGCCTGGGCTGCACTCGGAATCGGAACGCTGATTCTTGTCGTCGTAGTCTACACAGTCGGACAACCGGTGGAGACCGCCGCGAACGAATCAGTCTGAGGTGTCGGGCAGTCGTCTGCCCCACCACCGCTCCTCGATTTTACCGGCCGAAGCGGCCCTGTCCAATGCGTTGCAGGTAGGGATCGGACGGATCACCGATCCCTTCGCCTACAGCCCAGTCGTAGGAGAACAGCACGACACCACCCGCACCGCCCTGTCGTGCTATGTCGATCATGCCAAGAGTGCCGTCGACTGAGTTCATGTAGGCGCCGATCCCGGCCCACAGCCGGTCCCCATCCCCGGCCGCGTCGGCTGCGACCTGTATCAGCGATGCGAATCGGCTGCTGTCCGGCGTGTACGCCATGGGGACGGCGATATCTATGAGGCCGTCCCGTAGCCAAGCCGGCCATTCCTGGAAGCGATCGTTATACGCGAGATCGGTGTCCGCGATCACAGCGGCAGAGATCATGAGGCGAGGGTTGATCTCCTTGACATCTTGATGAATGCGTCGGACCAGCCGAGTGACATTCTCCCGCCGGAAGTCCGCCCAGAGCGTCGGCTCGCCCTCAACGAATGCATACAGATCCGACAAGTAGGCATCGTCGAGTTGCTCGAACCGTGCCGGAGTCAGTGGCGCACGGGCCCATAGCCGGAACCGTTCGAGCGCACCAATGGAGTAGTCATACTGTCCGGACGGGAAGCGGATGTAGTCGTAATGAATGCCATCCAGGTTGTAACGGGTTGCAAGATCGAGCCAGACCGCGCGCACACGGTCCTGTACCTCCGGATGCGACGGGCTCGAATACACACCCTCGACCGTATCGGGGTTGTCCCGAGCGTACTGAACCAGCGCGGCCACGAAGCGATCGTCGAACGGATCCACCGGGAGTAACTGTTGGCCAAGGTCCCTGGGAACGGCCAACCAGTCCGGATGCGCGTTCACGAGGTGATCCGGGCTCTCTGGCAACTCCGCAGGTCCCCACACGAGGTGGGTGTTCACCCAGGCATGGACCGCCATGCCCCGGTTGTGCGCCAAATCAATAGCCAACTCAAGTGGGTCGAAGTCCGGCTCACGCACAGATTCCCCGCGCGGCTCAAGCTCCGAGGAGTAAAACGCATCCGCCCGTCCGCGCACCTGCACGAGGAGCGTGTTGATGCCCGCGGCCTCGGCATTCTCCACCATCTCGGTAACGGCCTCAGCACTCGTCATCGTATACCGCACGACCCAGACCGCTCTCACTTCGTCGAAGGAGCGGACCGGATCCACCGTCGGCCCGACCGCGTCGGGCATGCCCGACGCCTCATTCGGTAGAGGCCGTGAGGGCGCGGCCTCCGGTTGGGTCGTGCTCGGCGTCGGCCGCTGGGGTCCCACCAGCGTGCACCCGGCTGCGAGCAGCAAGAGTGCCAGCGCCACTTTCGGGGCGAAAGCTGACCTCATCGGCGCGCCTTGAAGAACGTCTTGAGCATGGAGGAAGCTTCTTCAGCGCGAATACCGGTCACGATTTCGCAGCGGTGATTGAGTCGATCATCCTGAAGGAGGTTGTTCAGCGATCCTCCCATGCCAGCCTTTGGGTCGCGGGTCGCAAAGACAACCCGAGGAATTCGGGCGAGTACGATTGCACCCGCGCACATCGCGCATGGCTCGAGCGTGACATAGAGCGTCGTGTCGAGCAGTCGCCAGTCTCCTTCGACTTTCCCGGCCGAACGAATCGCAACGACCTCAGCGTGCGCCGTGGGGTCCGAATCCCTGACCGTGCGATTCGCCCCCTCAGCGAGTATCGCCCCGCCTCGAACAAGAACCGCACCGACGGGAACTTCACCGACAGCTTCAGCCGCTCGCGCGAGATCAAGGGCGTGCGACATCCACGAATCGTGTGTGGCCAAGTCGGCCGGGGAAAGTTCGGGCGCGCTCGACGGTGAATCTGCCCCCGCGCCCTGCGTCAGTGCGTGGTCAGGTTGACCGTCGAGACCTCCCCCATCCGTCGGTAAAAGCCAGCGACTCGGCCAATCACCCGCATATCGGCATCGCCAACCAGAGTCATGCCACCGTCCGGCTGAAGCGCCTCAAGGTATACTCCTTTCCCATTGCGAGTCACGCGATGGAAAGCTGACGTGTCTCCAATTTCGGCGACCACCACACTCCCGTCGACGATGTCCTCGACGTTCACCGGTGACACCAGCACTAGGTCGCCCTCTGTCACGCCGAGGACCGCCAGATCACCCACCCTGGCTCGGACCATAAACGATCCGTCTTCGCTGCCCAACTGTCGATCCATCGAAAAGTAGGTGTCGGCGCTCCGCATGCCCCCACTCGTCGGCACATCGGTAAAGCACGGTACGGCGACGGTATCGGCGCTGAGGTCGACCCCCAGGATCTTGACCCCCCGTGACCGCGATGGGTCTCGCTCAAGACAACCCTTGTCGGCCAGCGCCTGCAGGTGTTCAGAAACCGTCCTGGTGCTCTTGATCGCAAAGCGCTCGCAGATCTCGCGGATCGACGGCTGATAGGTGTTTGCCCTCAGGTAACTCACCATGAAATCGAGGATCTTCCGCTCAATCTCGTTGAGTGGTTCGACCTGGCGACTTGTGGCCGGGACTTCGCGCTGGGTTATGGCGTCAGATCTAGCCAACAAACAAACACTTGGAGGAGGGCATTGGGGCACCTGATCGGTGACCGGGATCTATCCTAATGTGCGCTTCGGAAACGTGTCAAGAACACTCTTTCTCAGGCCGATCGGATACGCTCCACCCCACTCGCAATGCGCTGGATCACTCGCTCGCGGCCAAGCAGTACCAGGACGTCAAAGATCCCGGGGCTCGCCATGTTGCCTGTGAGCGCAACGCGGAGCGGATGGATGAGCTTTCCCGCACCCATTTCCATCTCAGCCGCAAGGCCACGGAGACGTTCTTCGAGGACCTCATGCTTCCACTCAGCGTCCTCAAATGCCGCGTGAAGGCGGAGCAGACGCTCAATCGCAGCCTCAGGGTCCTTTCGCCACTGCTTCTCGACCGCTTTCTCGTCAAAGTTGAGATCCGAGCACAGGAATGGGTGAGCCTGAGCGACGAGTTCGTCCAGCGTTCGGGCGCGAACCTTAATAACCTCGAGAAGGGCATCGACCCACGGAGCGTCGTCGAGTCGATCGACGTCACACACCTGTCCTTCAAGTCCGGCCCTGATGTAGTCACACAGTTCCGGAGACTGTCGAGCGGAGAGATGCCGCCCGTTCAGCCACTGGAGCTTCTCGATATCGAAGACCGATCCCGACTTGAGAAGCCGGTCCGAGCTGAACGCTTCGATGAGCTCTTCGGCGGTCATGAACTCCCGATCATCGCCGGGGCTCCACCCCAGCAACGCCAGAAAATTTACCATCGCCTCTGGGAGGATGCCCTCGTTCGCGTACTCGCCGACCGCGGTCACTCCATGTCGCTTGGATAGCTTCTTTCCGTCCTGTCCAAGAATCATCGGTACATGCATGAACGTCGGCTCTGGGTATCCCAGAGCGCGAGACAGCAACACTTGCTTGGGTGTATTGGAGAGATGGTCGTCGCCCCGCAGGACGTGCGTGATCCGCTGATGCGCATCATCGGAGACAACCGCCAGGTTGTAGACCGGGCTCCCGTCCGACCGAAGGATCACCAGGTCGTCGACATCATCGTTCCCGAACCGCATTTCGCCGTGCACGAGATCGGTGAAGAGCGTCTCACCGTCCGGCACACGGAATCGGACCGCGAACCCCTCACCAGCGTCGGCACGGCGGACCGCCTCGTCGAAGCCAAGGGCATCGGCCTCCTCCCTGGCGACACGGCTAGGGTGCATCCCTCGCTCCTGAGCCTCAGCTCGTACTGCATCGGGGTCGGAGAAATCGCGATATGCTTTCCCTTCGTCGAGCAGGCGAAGTGCGTCCGCCCGATGGCGCTCTACGCCTTCGCTCTGGAAAAAGGGGCCCTCGTCCCAGTCCGTACCCAGCCAGTTCATGCCGTCGAGGATGGCACGGGTGTGTTCGTCGCTCGAGCGCGCCTTGTCAGTATCTTCGATCCTGAGGATGAAGACACCACCTTCTTTTTTGGCGAGCAGCCAGTTGAAAATCGCCGTGCGGGCGCCACCGACGTGCAGATACCCCGTCGGCGACGGGGCAAAGCGAAGTCGCATCGTCACAAATCAAGCCTTTGTGCCAGAATGGTGCGAACGACCGCAGGGTCCGCGGCGCCGCGTGTTGCTTTCATAACCTCACCAACGAAGAGTCCGACAAGGTTCTTACGTCCCCCACGATACTCTTCGACCTTGGCAGGCCAGGCTGCCAGCACTTCATTGACCACCTCACCAAGCGCACCTTCGTCGGAGACCGCTCCCAGGCCCATCTCCTCGACGAGGCTCGCCGGATCCCCACCAGATTCCGCCATCCGAGCGAGAACATCCTTCGCCGCGCGGCGTGACACCGACCCTTCCGCGGTCAGTCCGACCAGCCGCCCCAATGCCACTCCGTCAAATGGCAACTCCGTCAGCGTGCGCCCGCTCAGGAGAGCGCGCACATCCGTGACCAGCCAGGACGCTACGGTCTGGGGGGCGGCAAGAGTGATCGCCGCCTCGAAGAAGTCACCAACACCTCGCGTGCCCGTCAGCAGGTCCGCGTGCTCTTCACTCAGCCCCAACTGGGATGTGTAGCGTGTGAACCGGTCCGCGAGCACCTCATCCTGCTCCCGCGCCTCGACTCGCTCATGACTCATCTGGGGCCGGACAGAGGCTGCTCGCTCTCCCGCGCCAGGTTTCGTCTTCTGCAAGTCGCTGGCGTCCTTCCCGTCTGCCAGTGCGGGGTTCGTCGCCTGGGTCTTCTGAGCCCCGTGATAGGAACTCTTCAGGCCGACGATCCGGTTGAAGACCAACCTGTCCTCTGCCCCATCCACTGGGTCGCGCCAAAAATATCCCGTGCGCTCAAACTGATAACGCGTCGCAACCTCATCGCTGGCGACCGACGGCTCGATCCGAGCGCCTTCCACGACCGTGAGCGAGTCCGGATTCACTCGGTCCACTGGGTCGATCGAACCGCCATCGACATCCTCCGAGTCTTCGTCGAGGAAGAGGGGCGAGAACAGACGCACCTCGGCCACTCGGGCCTCAGGGGCCGAGACCCACTGAATCGTCCCCTTCACCTTCCGACCGTCCTGCGTGTTTCCGCCCTTCGTAGCAGGGTCGTAAGTGCAATGAAGTTCTTTCACCACACCGGTTTCGTCGTGAATGACGGATTCACACCGAACGACATAGGCATACCTCAGACGGACCTCGCCACCGGGCACCAGTCGGCGAAACCCCTTCGGGGGGTCTTCTGCGAAGTCACTTCGCTCGATCCACAGCTCTCGCGAGAACGGAACCTCACGTGAGCCCTCCGCGGCGATGTCATGCGGGAAGTACGGCGCGTCGAAGATCTCTGTCTCACTCTCCGGGAAGTTCGTAAGCACGACCTTGAGCGGGTCGAGCACGGCCATCACCCTAGGTGCGACAGGGTTGAGGACTCCTCGGATCGCGTAGTCGAGCTTCGACTCCTCCGTGCGCCCGCCCGAGCGAGAGACTCCTACGATCTTCGCCAACCGCCGAATCGCCTCGGCGGGGATGCCTCGACGCCTCCAGGCCGCGATGGTCGCCAAGCGGGGATCGTCCCAGCCCGACACGATCCCTGCCGCAACTAGGGGCAGAATTGCCCGCTTGGACAGCACAGCATACTGGAGATCCAGGCCCGCCCATTCGTACTGGTGCGGTCGCGGTTCCTCGTAACCCACGCTCTCGAGAACCCAGTCATACAATTCACGGTTATTCTCGAACTCGATTGTGCAGATCGAGTGGGTCACGCCCTCGAAGGCGTCCTCAAGGCAGTGCGCATAGTCGTACAGCGGGTAAATGCACCAGGAATCCCCCTGTCGAAAATGCTCGACATGTCGAATCCGGTAGAGAATTGGGTCACGCATGAGCATGTTCGGATGGCCCATGTCGATGCGCCCACGGAGCACGTGCGTGCCGTCCGCAAACTCCCCTGCCTTCATCCGCGCGAAGAGATCGAGGTTCTCCTCCACCGAGCGATCGCGGAATGGCGAATCAGTCCCGGTCTCGGTCACCGATCCTCGCCCCTTGCGGACCGCCTCGAGCGGCTGTGAGTCGACGTACGCCAGCCCCTTCTGAATGAGCGTCACCGCACAGTCGTACATGCGCTCAAAGAAGTCCGAGGCGTAGTAGAGATTTTCGCCCCAGTCGAAACCGAGCCAACGAATGTCCTCTTGGATGGCTCGAGCGAACTCCTCGGCCTCCTTCTCCGGATTGGTGTCGTCATAGCGGAGGTGGCACTGGCCGCCGAAGTCCTCGGCAATGCCAAAGTTGAGGCAAATCGCAGTGGCGTGCCCTACATGGAGATAGCCGTTGGGCTCAGGAGGAAAGCGGGTCGCAACCCGTCCCCCGTACGCACCCGATTCCATATCGGCGCGCACCTTCTGGCGAATGAAGTCAGTCCCGGTTGCCGGGGTGCTCGTCGTGTCGTCCATACCGAAAAAATGTAGCACATGGTATGTCCACTACAGGGCCCAGACAGCGAAACTCAGCGCAGAGGATCCCTTCCCTGCTCCGATTTCGAACTTCGAGGTCCGCCAATGACCGAAGAGCGGGTCACATTAACGACCAGCTCTGCAGCGGTCTTCCCCCCTGCCGGGGCAGACCGCAACCCGGAGTCATCCTTTGGGGGCATGGCTAAGCCTTGTGCCGAGGTATGAACGCGTGACCCGCCGAACGCGGACCGTGGCGCGGAAAGGGCCGAAGCTAGACACTCACTTGAACGAACGATCGGGGCCGCCCACGTGCTAGTCGTGCTCGGCCGCGATTCCGAGTTGTTAAAAATGGAGGGGATCGCGGGCTAGCACCGTGCCCTGTTCAGACACCGCTCGGGCGCCTCCGAGCTCTTCTCGGGGTAGCTGTGCGACCACTGCTGCCGCTCGAACCAGCGGAGCCACTGGAGTTTCCGCCTGAAGCGCTGCTCCCCGTTGAGTACGACGGCTGACCATCCGCCCCGCGCGGCTGTGCCGACCGTGCGCCGTTGCCACTACCCTGCCTGTAGCCACGTCCCTTCTGAACCGTACCTCCAGCTGGCCGTGGCTCGATAGTGATTACGCCCGGGTTGGAACCCCAGTAACCGTAACCGTAACCGTAACCGCGGTATCCCGAGCCAAGGCCAGGCCCGTACCCGTAGTCCTGTCCGTATCCGTAGCGACTACTCCTGGATAGGCCCCATGTGGGTCCCCAAAAAGGATTGAACGCCATGTATCCCCGATAGTGGGTCGGAGCTGGCGCACTCCCGTCGATCTGACCATCACTGGCAACAATGAACCGGTCTGGGTGCGAAACCGCGACGACCGCATCGATTACGTTGTCGGACACGCCGGCGTCGGCGAGCGCCATCAGGTCCTGACCCGTGAGGTCGAAATCGACATGCTGCGCCACCAGCCAGGTTTCGACCGCCTTCGAGTCGATGTTCTGCGTGGCCTCGACGACATCATCGAGGTCGAGCCCGGCCGCAGCTGCCATCCGGGCCCCGCGCACCGCCATGCCAACGCCCCCGGTCGGATCGTCTATTCCTTCCTCCGCGACGAGGTCAACTCCGGCGAGTCGGTAGTCCTGGACCCAAGAGAACGGTTCCCCATCGACGTCAAGCGTGCGCACATCCGACCACAGGTTAGGGCCGATGAAGGCCATGACCCCACTTCCCTTCCTCGGCTCATCTGCGCCACACAGGAACTCAGTCTGTGTGAAGACGCGCCGTCCGTCTTCTGAAAAATGCAAAGCCTCCCAGCCGGAGCATCCTTCAGCACTAACATCCCGTTGCTTTCCGTCGGCGGCGAGAAATTCAGTCGAGACGTCATCCCCGCTCATGAAATTGCTCAGCTCGACCCCGCCATTCTCCAAATTGAAGCAGAGAAGACCCATCTCCTCTTCCCCGCCCACAGCCTCCCAGCAGCCCACAAAGGGTAGCCACCGGCTGTCTGTATCCTGCGCCTGAACCGGGAGAGTCAACACGGTTGCTGCGATCGCGCCGAGCACTAGCCTTTGCATTGTCATGGTGTTCATCCTCTGCCTCCTAGAAGCGGACGGCAACCCCGCCGATCAATTGAAGACCGTCGAGGTCGATTTGGTCGAATCCAATGAAGTCGCCATTCAAGTCACCATCGGACCAGCCGTACCGGCCTTCAATCTCGAACAAGAATTGACTGCTTAGCGATATGCTTAAGCCGGCGGATGCACGAGCAAGGAACGCATCGTCCTGGCTGTCTAATTCGTCGAAAAAGATCTCGTACGTCTGGTAGTCGACGAAGTCGCCGTATTGGCGCAGATCGTATGTGATAACACCGACGCCTGCTCCGATGAAGGGAGAAATGGCCTGCGGCACCCACGCGAAGCGCCCGAGACTACGGCCCCGGCCGAACGGGTAGAATTTCAAACTGGCCGTGACAGGGATCTGATGGAGTTCAGTGACCTGAGTGATCGGGAGATCGTCCGTATCGACCCAATCCCGGAACTCCGAATCGGTGGAACTGCCCTGATATCCCAGCCCGATCGCAATATCGATCTGATTGGAAAGGCGAATACCAAACTCGCCGCCGACATACGGGCTGTCGAAGTCCCTCTCACCGATCGTGTGCTCAGTCTTGAGGAAATCGTAGATATCGCTCGACGCCTTCTGAAAACCGAATCCTGACTCGAATTTCACCGTGATCGTGGGCTCCTTGAACAAAAAACCGTCGCCGCCCTGAGCGATCACTCCGCCCGGGGTGGCGACTGCCAAGCACGCAAGGAGAATCACCGCGCGGGCTCCACTCTGGAAAATGCTACTGTTCATGCCCCGCCTTTCCGAATTCTGAATGGATTGATCTAGTTGTCCTGAAGGTTCAGATGTGGCGCTAACGGGTTTTCCATCGGATGACAGTTGCGGAAGTGCGTTGGACCTTAGTGCCCTGCTCTCCCTCCGAGAACGTGTTCGTCCCCATAATGATGAGTGCGTCCCCTCCGGCACCGCACCCCTCTCCTTTGAGCTCGGGCATGATATGCTCCAAGCCCGACTTCCACGCTTTTCCCTGCGCTTCCACAATGCCGATCTCTATGTACTCTCGATCTGGCAGCGCGGAGCTAAAAACCTCAATCTGGCAGTCCCTGTCCGCGGACGGATACGCCACGCTTTGGGTGGGTACGAACGTAGCGCGCACGCATCCTCCAACTGCGGCGATCGTCACTGCGCAAAGCACGAACCTCGAGCTTCTCTTCACGACCTCAACCATTGGACTCATCCTCTGTTGAACCACTGACGCCTCGAAATACCTAGACGCCTCGAAATACCTAGTTTGTACGGCCAAAACTTACTGCCACTCGTCTAATACGGAGAGGTGCAAGGGATGTGCCGTAAGGACAACCGATAAAACCCTGTAGTATGGGGCTTTCATAGCCTCAGGGCGCCAGCTCGGCTCCTTCCGGCAGGACACCCGTGTCACTTTGCGGTGACAACCTCGGTATACGTCCCCCTTCGCAGACCCTGGTATGCCACGGGTGTAATGCCCGGCACGATGATCGTTGATTCTCGTGGGTTACTTCAGGTGGACCGAGCGAGCGCAGTCGTGGTCAAGTGCCGTAGGTGCGCACCACGTAATCGTTCAGGATCGTCTTGAACTCGTCGACCAAGCCAACCCCCTTGAGGGTGACAGAATGGGCCCCATCGACATAAACGGGCGCCTTGGGTTCTTCGAATGTTCCTGGCAGTGAGATACCGATGTTCGCCTGCTTTGACTCACCGGGGCCGTTTACCACACACCCCATCACAGCTACGTCCATTTCTTCCACGCCTGGGTACTCAACGCGCCACTTCGGCATCATCTCACGGATGTAGTCCGTGATATCCTCCGCCATCTCCTGGAAGAAGGTACTGGTCGTCCGGCCACAACCTGGGCACGACGTCACCTGAGGCTCGAAATGGCGGAGGCCGAGGGACTGCAATACCTGCTGGGCGACCCGCACCTCTTCCGATCGATCGCCGCCGGGTTTCGGCGTGAGTGAAACGCGAATGGTGTCCCCGATCCCGTCGAGGAGCAGAGGCGCGAGTCCCGCGGTGGTCGCCACGATCCCCTTCGCACCCAACCCGGCCTCGGTCAGCCCGAGATGGAGCGGGTAGTCACACCGGCCAGCCAGCATCCGATACACCCCGAGTAGCTCCCGAACAGACGAGACCTTTGTGGAAATCACGATTCTGTCGTGATCGAGTCCAACCTCTTCCGCGAGCGCTGCGGACCGAAGCGCGCTCTCGACGAGGGCCTCCAGCAAGACTTCCTGGGCTTCCAGTGGCTCGGACAGCGACGCGTTCTCGTCCATCAGTTCCGTGAGAAGTCGCTGGTCAAGAGAGCCCCAGTTCACCCCGATGCGGACCGGCTTCCCATACTCGATCGCTGCTTCAATGATCTGGGTAAAATTCTCATCCCGACGCTTCGTGCCGACGTTCCCGGGGTTGATCCGGAGCTTGGCCAGCGCACGCGCAGCGTCAGGGTACTTCTTGAGAAGGATATGTCCGTTGTAGTGAAAATCTCCGACGATCGGGGTGCGATACCCGGCTGCCGTGAGCCTCGACACAATCTCCGGCAGGGCCTCGGCCGAGGCGTCGTTGTTTACCGTCACCCGAACGAGTTCACTCCCCGAGTCGGCGAGCAGCTTGACCTGATCGACTGTCGATTCGACGTCGGCGGTGTCGGTGTTGGTCATGGACTGAACCACGATGGGTGCAGTCCCTCCGATCACCACGCCGTCGACGTCGACCGCGACGGATTTCCTTCGGGCCACTGGAATCACGGAATCCTTGGGTCGATGGATGTTGAAGCGGCCGAAATCTATCGGGGGGAAATCGGACGACCAACCTCGGAACCCGCGAAGCAGTGAAGGGTTCGCATTGCGGTCTTGCAAGAATCAGGATCGGATCCGTTCCCTGGCCTGATGGCCAACGCTTTCCAAGGACGACAGAATGTCAGAATCTGAAATCGCGATCACCATATCCAAGTCAGGATCTTACAAGGTCTCGGGTGAAACGACCCTCCTGGATCACGACGGGAATCCGGTCGCCACGCCTGAGGGTCGACCGTTTTTCCTTTGCCGATGCGGCGAATCGGCCAACAAGCCGTTTTGCGACGGGGCCCACAAATCGCATGACTGGGACCCTGCCCTGCGTACGCCTTAGCCACAACTTAAGTATCTGCCCTCAAAGTAAACGTTTGTTTACAGCTCGGGTCCGGTGTATTTTTATGAAAACCTCCCCGGGGCCAACGTCTCATGCACACCACCATTTCAGTCAGCCTCGATCGTAAGCCACCCGGACGGGGGCATGCCCTCCGCCTGGCCACATACCTGGCGGTCATCGCAGCCACCGCGTGCGGTCCTGACGCCCGCCCCGTCGAGGAGCTGGTGCGCAGTGGGGATCGCTTCCTCACCCCGGAAACGATGCAGCCCTACTCAGGACTGGCCTTTTCCACCTTCCAGGGCCAGCCGAGTGTCGTTGCTCAGCGACTGAGTCTGCAGAACGGCACGTACCACGGTTCTTTGGAGGCTTTCTTCCAAAATCGGAAGGTCAGCTCGAAGGAGATCTACCAGAATGGCGTAAAGAACGGCCGGTACGAGTGGTATTTCGAGAACGGACAGCTGTTCGAGTCAGGCACCTACAAAGAAGGGCGTCTCGACGGTCCCTACCGCGCCTACTGGGAGAACGGGGACCTCTACGAAGAAGGTACGCACCGCGACGGTGTCTTCGACGGACCACGGCGCTGGTACATGGGCGGGCGCCTCGTCGAGTTGGTGACCTACCGCCTTGGTGAGATGGAAGGCCTCTATGAGCGCTATCACGAGGACAGGGGCCTCGACCTCAAGGGAATTCTGTTTGCCGGAAATCCATGTGGCACCTGGATCGAGGGTGAGCACGCCATCACGTACAGCACCTGCGGGATTCACACCACTGAGTAAAACCCAGCCCTTGAAAGGACAGACGGCCGGTCGCCCTATCGGGTGACCGGCCGTTTCTCATGGTACTGGGCTCAGTTCCCTTCTCGAACGCCTACGTCCGTGCTCCGCCACGACTGATCCGCAGGCTCATTAGGGTCCGACCTCAGAAACCGAATCAGGTCGGGATGAAAGACCTCGGGGTTGTCGAGGTGGGGGGAATGACCCACTCCGGCATAAATGAGCAACTCAGCATTCTGAAGTTCCTCTGCCACGTGCCGTGCTCGCGCCGGAAAGTCCGCCACCAGGCGATCCTCGGCACCGCCGACGACCAGAGCCTTGGTCGCGATGTGCTGCCACTCGTAAACGACGGGGTCTTCGAACAGAATCATCCGCTGCCCCGCCCTGACTCGTGCCATCCTGGGCCAGTCCCCGTTCAGTGTCAGGCCGAACTGGACTTTGACCCACGCCAGGTATTCTGGCTTCCACCCTCGCGGATAGTAGCGAACATGTCCTCGCAGAACGGACTCGTAGGTCGTGCCCAACGCATCTTGGTATGCCTGTTCAGGGTCCGGCCATGCTCGCCCTGGACGCGTGTCGGTCAACCCAATCTGATTCACCATCGCGACGTGCGTGGTCACGCCCGGATAGGTAGAGGCGAACCGGGTCGCGACCATGCCGCCCATTGAGTGTCCAACGATCGCAGCCGTGTCGATACCAAGCTTGTCGAGCAGTGCCTTCGTGTTCCGAGCGGCGATGTGAAGGTTGTAGTGAATCAACGGCTTGGATGACCGCCCGTACCCAAGTCGATCGACCGTGAGGGTGCGAAAACCAGCATCGCTCAACGCCCGGATGACTGGCTCGTAAGGAGCGCCGAAGAAGTTCATCCCGTGGAAGATCACAACCGTCTGGCCGTTGGCCGGACCCACTGGCGGCACGTCCATATACGCCATTCTGTGATCTTCACCGTACAGGCGAACGTCCAAATACTCGACGGGATATGGATATGGGACGTTGCTGTAGTCGATCGCGATCGGGCCCCAGTCGGCCGGTGGCTCGGACGGAGGCGTCGACTGTGCCCCAACGTGACCCACGGTCACCGCCGCCACGAGAGCGGCGGTAACGAGGCTCATGCGTGTACGCATCACCGGAAGATCAACCATCTGAGAGCTCGATATGTCCTAACGGAGCCATCAACCTGAGGGCGTCGAAGGTCTGGTTCTCGTCCGTCGATTTTCCTGCGACATACCTATTGATCGAGACGCCTTCGACCCAGACTCCCTTCCCCGTCGACGACATGTCCCCGGGCCCCGTGTTCGTGCCGGCAAGTGTCCATTTGGCGATACTTATGTCACCAGCTTGGCGGAAGTCACCGATGGCGACGTGCGCGTCCGGATGCGCCTCACGGAAGCCCGCGGTGACCTCCTTACGTTCGGACAGGCTATTCGCATCAGCATCGAGGGCCGGCAGCGCCTTCCGCGCTATGTCGGCAGACAGGTACGCGTCCAGTCGGTTCACGTTGCCTCCGTTCCACGCCGCGATAACGGCGTCGAGGTGTTGCGGGTATATGGGAATCCAGCATCCCGAGGGCACCGAGTCCAAATAGAAACTCGATGGGGCACACGCCCGGACGAACCAAGCGATGGATCGCATCCCACCCTGTCAAATTGAGATCACCGTCATGGCTCCGATTCACCTCGGCTAAGGCACTCCACAATAAATACGAATTGTTGCTAGCCCACTCACGCGCAGCATGCCCTTGTCGAGGACCCAATTCAGCCTCCTGGCCTCCGCCCTTTTCATGGTCGGCAGCTAACAGTTTGGTGTCTGATCGGTCGGTGTTACGCCAAACGAATGATCTCCCCCCCGGGGCCACCCCTCTCACGCACTTCGTGTTGTCTCACGGTGGCACCAGGGATCGCCTATCTGCGAGTCCAGATCATGAGTGCCCCACACCCTGCCAAGGCCAGGTCTCGAAAGTCGGTCGGGATGTCGAATGGCGCATGGTAGATCTCCACCGCCGCGACCTCACTCTTTTTCACGAGGTCGTCCAGAGACTCGAAGTCCTCGATTTCCTTACGGCCGTCTATGTAGATCCAAGGCTGACAATAGCCGCCCATCAGCGCACGCATCAGAACAACGTCACCCCAGGGTCCGAAGGTCGTAGCTCGGGCCTCGACCCTTTCGTAGTCGCGGTACGTACGTGGTTTGGCAGTCTGAGTCTGAAAGACTCGAGTCGACTTCTTTTCGTAGAACATCTGCTGTATATAAGTCGCGGTTGACATCGCGACATCGCCCGGCGTGATGAACTCGCCCGTACCACTGCCCATCCGTTCGTAAAAGCCGCTGCTGACCAGATGGTTTACACGAGGCTCATACTCGGTCTCCGTCTCTACGGTCAGGCCTGGAAGAGACACCGGGCGCACTGAAATCCGTGCCTCCACGATCCGATCTGTCTTCGCCAAGAGCTGGAAGGGTCCGATGAGCGTCGACCAATACCCGAAGGCCTCAGCGACGACGGAAAAGGTGCCGGGGAGGCCAGCTTGGAGCTCGAAGTAGCCCTCGTCCGTCGTCAGCGTCGCCGCAATTGAATCCCGAGTTGCCGTGACCAGCATGACTTTCCCCAGCGCGATCGGCTCACCGGTGTGTTCGTCGACAAGGATGCCGCGCGCCGTTTGTCCCTGCGCTGCGGACGGAGCGATCAGGGCGACAGCCACCGCGAACAGCAGCGCTGAAGCGCACCGTGCCAATCGTGACTCCACCATTGGGGCCCTCTGGAAAATTCGCAGGGTCATCCTCGTTCTCATCCGCCCGTCCAGGCTACTGAGTTCTGGCTGATCAAGTACACGATCACCGGCACACCGCCGCCGTAGCGCTGGTCCGCTCCCGCTGCTCCAGAAGCAATTGGGGCACAAGCATATTGAAATGACGATGAAGTACGCCGAGTTTCATCCCAGCTACAGTGACCTTGCTCCGCATTTCGACCAGATGGGTGAGATGTTGGGCCTTGCGTCTGCAGGTACTGAGACGGCTGATCTAGGTGACAGTTTGGGTGATATCCACTCGAGCGACACGCTTCCACGACATGACTCGCGGGGAGTTAAGGGGTTGCAGCATAACAACTTGGAGGGGTGGCAGAGTGGTTTAATGCACCGGTCTTGAAAACCGGCGTCCGCAAGGACTCGTGGGTTCGAATCCCACCTCCTCCGTCATGCAGGACAACGAGTTACGGCACATAAGGCCATCATCGTGGTGGTGGTGGTGGCCTCGGCGTTACCCAAAGTGTTGTCCGAGTGGGCGAAACCAAAGCTTTCGGCAAGACGACCGAAGTAAATACTGGCGTCCGAATAGCCAGGACAGTAGCCGGTGCCTGCACCCAGGCACCGGCTACTACTCACTCGTGAAATTGTAACGTTTCGAGATCGCTCAGCTCATATCGATACTGAGAGCCGATCTCAGAGATCAGAAGGCGATCCCGACGTTAACGATCCGTATCGTGGGAATGACGCGGAAATCCATATCATCATCAAAGCTTCCAACCAGCCGCTTGAGCCCGAACCCCATACCAACGTAAAAGTTGTCTTGCTTTCCGAGCACCCAGCTGCGATTCAAATCGAACCCGTAGCCAAAGTACTCGCCGTCAGCCAGAACGGTGATGCCTACTTTTCCGCCAAATGCCCATCCGTTGAGCGGATCGCCCGTGGGATATAAACGCCAGAACAGGTCGGCGTTGACGTACTGCACATCGCCTTCGGAAAAAAACGTAGACCCACCGACTCCCACCGTGGTGGTCTCCGACACGACGCGCTCATACTCCGCGTTGAAGAGCCCGAGCAGTAGTCCAAACGGATTCGCGGAAATGACCTGAACTCGCGGAGCCTCTGCGGCCTGCCACGCTGAAAGCGGTGTCGTGGCTACCGCAGCAACAACTGCGAGGACAGCCACCAACATTGCAGGATGTACCCGAATCATCATACCCGTGTCCCGTCTAGGAGTACCTGGCTGAATACGCACATCTGTTTCAATGAAAGAGCTAGAGATTATGGCTCGAACCACTATGGTGGCGCTACCGAACAAAGAAGGTGGACACTGACGCAAGCACAACCGGGGGTCCTTACCGCCCAGTTCGGCCTGCGTTGGTACTCGGCAGCAGTAGCATCAGCGAGAAACAGGTGACGACCTTCGTAATCGCGTCGTGACGGCCCTGCGAGTGCATTGCGTCAGTCATGTGCCTTCGTCGGTCCGGGACAAGTCACCCACCACGTCCAAAAAAGAAAAAGGCCCTGCACCGGCAACCTCAGGTACAAGGCGGCCACCGGCACGCTGGGAAAGGCCGCCGGGCTGAGGGCCATGTGTAGATTCGCTGGGAATACCACCACGAGAAATCCGATCAATCCCCAGCCCGCTTTCTGCCGGATGGACGGGGCCAACACCGCCACCCCTAGCCCCATCTCCGTCAGCCCGCTGACCGCGACCAGAAAGCCATGTGCCGGGAGATACCCGGGCATCATCCTGAGATAGAAATCAGGATCGAGGAAGTGGTTCGCCCCCGCGATGACGAAAAACACCGAGAGAACGATCAGCGCGACATGCCGTCCGCGGGCCATCAGCCGACCCACAGTCGATTCAACATCGCGAACTCCGATGTCCAGAGACTTTTGTGATTCGCATGACTGACTCACCATTTGGCTGGACCCAAGAGACACCGTGCGACCGCCTCCAGCAAGAAGAGGTTCACCCGTCACATATCTCTCCGCGGACCCCCTCGCACCCCTCGCGGGTTGAACCGGGCATGTCCGACTCACCTGCACCGCAAACGCCTCTCCGCCGGGCCATGGTCTGGGGCGAGCGCGCTCTGTTTGGAGCGCTTCTCGTCTTTGCCCTTTACCGGCTAGGCCCCCAACTAGGAGCGTTCACAGGAGTCGGACCGGACTTGGGCAGCGCTCCGGACTACACGTTCACCGCACTCGACGGCACCCGTGTCGATTCAGAGGCACTGAAGGGCCAGGTCGTGGTCCTGAATTTCTGGGCGACCTGGTGTGGACCGTGCAAGCTGGAAATGCCCTCCCTTCAGTCTCTCCACGAGGACAGGGGCAAGGACGGAGTCGTGGTTCTCGGACTCGCGACCGACGCGGGAGATGGCTCAGTCGTAGATGCATTTCTCCAGGAGCAAGGCATCACCTACGCGGTCGGCCGGGCCACGAGCGATCACCGCCGCTCATTCGGAGGCGTCTCGATGATCCCGACCACCTATCTGATCGACCGTGATGGCATCATTCGGCACAAGATCTTGGGCTACTTCGCTCCGCCCGCCATGAGAGTTGCAGTAAATCGACTGTTGGCTGAAGAACCGATTCCTAGTGTCGGAACAGCCTCCGCCCGGTGAAGACCATCGCGATTCCGTGCTCGTTCGCGGCACCGATGACCTCTTCGTCTCGAACCGATCCGCCCGGCTGAATCACGGCCTTCACGCCGGCGGCGGCGGCGGCGTCCACCCCATCCCTGAACGGGAAGAACGCGTCCGATGCGAGCACGGACCCCGCTAGATCCAGCCTCGCATCTCCGGCTTTCCGCACCGCGATCTTGGACGAATCGACTCGACTCATCTGCCCTGCCCCGATTCCCAGCACTCCACCATCACGGGCCATCAGGATCGCATTGGACTTCACGCCGAAGATCGCAGACCAGGCGAACCGGAGGTCGTCCCATTCCTGTGCCGTCGGCTGGCGTTCGGTGGAGACCGTCCAGCTGGCGTCGATCTCCCCATAGTACGGAGGCCTCGGCGGAGTCTGGGCGAGCATCCCCCCATATACCGATCGAAGCACGCGTGGCTGCGGCAGTCGTCCATGGTCCTTCAGGAACTGAGTCGTGGCATCGTCGCCATCTCCTGACACCGGCATCGTCATAATGCGGATGTTTTTCTTTTCCTTGAGCTTGGCCATCGCCACCTCGGAATAGCCCGGAGCCACGAGGCACTCGATGAAAAGTCCGGACATCAGCTCCGCAGCTTCGGCATCTACAGCACGATTCACAGCGATCACCGAGCCGAATGCACTCATCGGATCCGTGGCGAGCGCCCGGCTGTAGGCCTCGGCGAGAGAATCGCCGACACCAAGACCACACGGGGTCGTGTGCTTGATGATTGCGACCGCAGGACGAGGCGAGATCGCAAAGGGCGCGAGGCTCAGCAAAGCGCCATCGAGATCCAGAATGTTGTTGTACGACAGATCCTTCCCGTGGTGCTTTTCGAGTGCCGAGATTCCGACGCGGTTCTCTGGCCCATAGAAGGCGGCAGCCTGATCTGGGTTCTCGCCGTACCGCAACGTCTGCAAACGGGTCAGTGAACCCTCGATGCGCGCGCCCAGCACGTCTTCCTCTCCTCCGTCTCCTTCTGCCCGAAGGAAGTTCGCGACAGCAGCGTCATATCCACTGATGTGCTCGAAGACCTTCGCAGCGAGCTCCCGGCGAAGCACCGGGTCATCGTCCCCGTCGATCGAGGCCAGAACCGCTTCGTAGTCAGAGGGGTCGACCACCACCCACACATCTTTGTGGCTCTTGGCGGCCGCGCGAATCATGGTCGGCCCACCGATGTCAACTTTCCCCATGGCCTGATCCACGGTGACGTCACCCTGCGCCACGGTTTCCCGGAACGGGTAGAGGTTCACGGCCACCAAGTCGATCGGTCCGTACCCGTGTTCCTCGAGCGCAGCCATGTCGTCGAGATGGTCCCGTCGAGCCAGCAGGCCCGCGTGGATCGCCGGATGAAGCGTCTTCACGCGACCGTCCATCATCTCGGGATGTCCAGTCACGTCCGCAACGTTCGTGACCTTGATGCCGGCGTCACGAAGGGTACGGGCGGTGCCCCCCGTGGACAGTACTTCCCAGCCACGTGAGGTCAGCGCATTGCCCAGGCCCACGATGCTGTTCTTGTCAGAAACGCTCAGGAGTGCGCGCCTCATACCTCTTCCTCGTTCGATTCGGTGGATAGTAATGATCGTTCGGCGTTCGGTGGCTCGTTGAGCCAAACGTCAGGCATCGGCTCTGGTGATCGATCTTCCCCTAGCGCCTCAACCAGGTGGTCTACTGCCCTTGGATAGAGCTGGTGCTCGACCCTCAGCACCCGTGCAGCGAGTTCCAGCGGGGTGTCTCCAGGGCGGACTTCAACTCGCCACTGTCCAAGGTTCTCGCCCTCGTCATACTCCTCGGACACGAAATGCACGGTGGCACCCGAAACCGCGGCCCCGGAGTCGACCACGGACTGGTGCACATTCATTCCGTACATCCCCTTTCCGCCAAAATCGGGGAGCAATGCCGGGTGGACATTCAGGATCCTGCCCGCAAAGTGGCGTACGACCTCGGTAGGCAGGCGCCGCAGGTACCCCGACAACAGAATGAGATCGACCCGGAATTCGTCGAGGATCGCCATGGTCTCAACAGATACAGCCCCTGGCAAACGGTCTTTCGTCGCGATGATCCGGACCGGAATCTCAGCCTGGCAAGCCTTTTCCTGGGCCCCGGCCTCGCGATTCACGACGAGGAGTCCGATACGCCACCTGTCCTGAGACGACTGATGGTCGAGCAGTGCCTGAAAGTTGGTCCCACCACCGGACGCAAAGACCGCGACGGTGAGCGGAGCGTCGCTCACGCGAGTTCTCCGCCGTAATGGGGGACCAAGAAGGGATTCCCGACTCGCTCATGTCCGACCGTCGTGGGAGGGCCGTGTCCAGGATACAGGGTCATCTCATCATCTAGGGTCAGCACTTCTCGCCGTATTGATGTCATCAGGGTCTGAAAATCGCCGCCGGGAAGGTCGGTGCGGCCAATCGAGCCCTGAAACACGACATCGCCAACCAGAACGAGCTGGTCCGCTGCTGAGACGAAGATGACATGGCCAGGCGCATGACCGGGCGTGAAGCAGACATCGAATTCACAGTCCCCGAAACAAAATGGCACACCCGGCACCAGCATGTTCGTCGGCTCGGGCTGCGTCTCGACGCGGAGACCGAACATCGCGGCCTGGCTTTGGACACCCTGGTACAAGCCCAGATCATCGGGGTGCAGCCAGATCGGGACGTCTGGGGCGATCGCTCGGATCTCGTGGACGCCCTCAATGTGGTCGAGGTGCGCGTGGGTCAGGAGAACGGCTTCGAGCTCGAGCACCTCAGACATGATGACAGATGCCATCGCGGCGGCCCCAGCGCCCGGATCTACAGCCACACAGCGGTTGGTACTCTCACAGACAGCGAGGTACGCGTTCTCTCCGAACCCTCTTCCTGTGAAGGCCCGGATCTTCACCATGTCAGCCTCGGCGATCCACGGTGATCAAACCGTGAAAGAACTCCCGCAACCACAGCCGCCAGCAGAGTTCGGGTTCCGGAAGGTGAATCCCTGGCCCATCATCGAACTTACGTAGTCGATCTCGACGCCTTCGAGGTACTGGGCGCTGAACGGGTCGATGAAGATCTTGATACCGTGAATGTCGACGACTTCGTCGTCATTCTCGGGGCTGTCTTCGATGTTCAGTCCGTACTGGAAACCGGAGCAGCCGCCGGGCAGCACTGCCACCCGCAGTCCCGCATCGTTCTCCGCACTGTGCTCGGAAATGAAGCTCTGAACCTTGTCGGTCGCCGAGTTGGTGATTGTGACCATGGCGTCGAAATCTCCTCTTGTCCGATCAAGCGTAGCGGCCGGGATCGACTCGCGATTCTTTACGCAACATACCCTCCGCGAGGGCTGGGGTTTCTGCCCCTCGGCCTGCGGTTGAGCGAAAAGCTACCCGAGCCGAAAAACAGGGTCAACGACCTGCTCGGTCGATGATGTGGCGCGCAGCGGTCGCAAGGTCGTCTACAACGCGTATGTGGCTCGGAGCTTCACCTTCGAGTTCGGCTCCATACCCGGTCCGGACCAGAATTCCGCAGCCACCGAGCGCTTCAGCGGCGCCAACATCGCTGAGTTTGTCGCCGACGAACCAAGACTGGTCGAAATCAAGCGCCAAGGCAGCGGCAGCCTCCCGGTACATCCCTGTCCCCGGCTTTCGACAATCACACACCCCCGTCACGTCGGGATGATGGGGGCAGAAGTACGTTCCGCCGACCTGTACCCCTCCCGCCTCCAGTCTCTCCGCGACCCGCCGCGCGACCGCTTGGTACTCCTCGACACCGTACTTGCCACGAGCAATCCCTGCTTGATTGGTCACGATGACAACAACGAACCCGGCATCGGCAAGTTGGCGCATCGCTTCGATCGACCCGGCGATGAACTCGACGCCGTCGGGGTCGGAGAGGTAGATCTTCTCCACGATGATCGTGCCGTCACGATCAAGAAACACCGCCGGTCGACTCACGACTCGGGCACCGGGCCAGCGTCAAGAACGGCTTCGGTGATCCTGCGAATCAAGTCCACCCCCTGACCCGGCAGTACCGTACGCACATCGAATCGGACGACATCATCGACGATTCGTCCAATGACCGGAGGGTCCCCGGCCCGCAACGCAGCCGTCATGCGATCGGCACCGTGGGGTGGGACAACCTCGACGGCTGACCCGGGAAGTTCCACCCCGGGATACGTACCGCCGCCGACGGCTCCCTGGGTATCGACGACAGAGGCCTCAACACCACTCTCTGCGAGCGCCTGTGCGAGCGAACCGGCTCGTGACTTCAGGTCCGCAGGATCGGCCGACAGCAAGGCCAACGTCGGGACCCGGGTGAGCGCCTGACCCGGATCTCGGTAGAGCCGAAGCGTAGCCTCCAGTCCTGCAAGGGTGACCTTATCCACTCGAAGCGCGCGGCACAGAGGGTTTTCCCTCATCTGTCCGATCAGATCTGCTTTGCCAACGAGAATCCCGGCCTGAGGTCCTCCCAGGAGCTTGTCACCTGAGACGATCACAACGTCGGCGCCGGCCCGCAACGAGGCATCTGCCCGTGGCTCGCCGGGGAGCCCGAGGAGATCCGCATCTACCATGAGCCCGGAGCCGAGATCGTGTACAAGAGGCACGCCGTGCTGGGTCGCGACCGCGGCAAGGTCCTGGACTGAGGCCTCTTCTGTGAATCCCGACATCCGGAAATTCGACCGATGCACCTTGAGAATCGCCTGCGGGGCCGATGTCGGGAATACGTTGGTATAATCGCTTGGCCGTGTGCGGTTGGTGCTACCGACCTCGACGAGTCGGGCACCCGCCCTTTCGATGATTTCCGGGATTCGGAAGCCCCCACCAATCTCTACCAGTTCCCCTCTCGACACCGCGACACCCTGCCCGAGGGCGAGAGTGTTCAGCGCGAGAACCAGGGCCCCGGCCGCATTATTGACCACGAGGGCGTCTTCGGCTTCGGTCAACTCTGTGAGCAGTGACACGCAGTGGGTGTAACGTGACCCGCGCCCGCCCCCCTCGAGATCGAACTCCAGGTTCGTGTACTTTCCGGCCGCGGCCTGCATGGCCAAGACTGCCTCTTCCGGCAGCGGCGCCCTGCCGAGGTTGGTGTGCAGAACCACACCGGTCGCGTTGATGACACTCCGGAGGCTTGGCGTATCTGCTTGGTCCATCCGACTGCGTGCCGCTTCGGCGTAGGTCATCGCATCTTCGACCAGCGCGTTCCACTCCTCTCGTTCCGGGCCACTCCCCGCCTGACCGATCAGAACCCGCACCTCATCAATGGCGTCCCGCAACGCGTTCAGAGTCCGAACACGGCCGTACCCCTCGACCAAGGCACAGATCGGCCCAGACGCGAGGAGCGCATCGACCGACGGGATCCGGCTTCGGGGGTCGCTCATCGGTACTCCCTGCCCCCGTCGTCCCTGACCAAGCTGTCGACGGTCGCGAGGTCCGCGGCCCTTGCGGTATCCGGAACCTGACCGGAATCAGGGGCAACCAGCGAGTCCGCCCCGAGCGAGTCTGCCGCCACGGTATCAGGCGGCGGAGCCTCCCAGACGAGCGGCACGAGACCACCACCGCCTGGCAACCCAAAGATGTTCACCACGGCGCCCGCCTCCACTTCGTACTCGAGATCGTACTCGATGGGTGATTGAAGCTGTAAGACCAGCCTGCGAGCCGGAATGATTCTTCGACCATCACGATTCGGCCCAGGCGTAGCGCCCCCGAGAGCCTGAAGTCGCGGTGGCAATCTACGTCCCGGGCGCTCCTGGACCGCTGCTCTGCGTGCTACCACCTCAGCCGCCCGTCCCGCACCAAGCGTCGGCGGGTCTCCACTCGGGTCGATCACGACAGTATCCGCAGGAGGGTTCTCTGCGTCGGCACCCACCTCGGCCGCTCCGCCGACGGTGTTCGCGGCAGCATCCGTGCCCACGGCGGTTGAGTCCCCGGCCACAGAGTCCCCGACTAAGAGCGCGGCAACCTCGGCTTCAAGGGCAGCCTGCGCCGACGCCTCCTCGGCCTCGATCGAGTCGAGAACGGAGAAAGAATCAGCGACTACCTCAATGAACGCGGCATAATCGGCCTCGTGAAACACCCGAAGAACGGAAAGGGCACCGCCCTCGTCACGAGAGATCGTCACGTCCACACCATCGAACCCTTCAACCGCGACCCCGGGATCCAGAAAGTCATCGAACTCTAGAACGACAGTCACCGAGTCGAGGACGTCTACAGATGTCAGGACGGCCGCCGCAGTGTCCGGCATCAGCGCGGGGATGTCCACGAGAACGGTGTCTCCCGTCCCGAGGGAAGCGATCGCGACGCCCTGCGTCTCGACAGAATCGACCTTGGCATCCCGATTGAGGTCGTCGAAAGCAGTGATCGTGTAGTCGCCCTCGGGGATGTATCGAAACGCGAAGATCCCTGATCGGTCCGTTCTAGACTGGTGCACGAGCCCGTCGGCCCCAGTCGCGAAGACGATAGCATTCGACAGCCCCTGACCGGTCTCCCGCTCCCAAGCCTCACCGGCCAGAGTCGTGGGTACCGGCTTATCACCGGTTGAAAACACGAGTTCGAACGAATCGACGAGCTGGTTGCCGAAGAGATCGGAGATCAGGGCTCGAACCGTGACCCGATAAACCACGCCCGGCTGGAAGCCTCCCTCCATGGTGACCGACAGCGTGGTGCGACCGTGGCTCACACTAACATCGCCGCTCGACGGAGAGACGATGACCGCATCGCTGAGGGTCGTCCCAGACACTCTCTCGCTGATACGCTCGTCGAACTCGAATTTCACATCGCCGTCGACTTCGTCGAGCACCTCGAATGGCGCCGGGTACGTGTCGACAATCACCGGCGGGCGACGGTCTTCCGGGCCACCCGTCGGAACGCCCTGTCGAGCACACGCGGCTGCCCAGGCGACAACCATCGCCGCTGCGGCCAGACGCCCATTGCGGCTCATTCCGGATCTGGCCCCATGCGGTGACGTCCCACGCCCCTCTCTCAGTCCCCGAGCCCGGCGAGCTTGGCCCCGAGCTTCCTCACCTGCTCTTCAAGCTGAGTCGCGTTTTCACGGGCCTTCTGAACCACATTCTCAGGCGCGTTCGACACGAATTTCTCATTCGAGAGTCGGGCCTGAGCACCCTTCAGTACGCCCTCCAGTTTTCCGATCTCTGCGAGCATCCGGCTCCGCTCGTGCTCGAGGTCAATCACGCCCCCGAGAGGAATGAACAGCTCGGCTCCGTTCGTCAGAACCGCGTTCGCACCAACGCCCGCGCCGGCACCAAGTTCGATGCGATCGACCCGACACAGCTGCACCATTGCGGCCGCCTGAGCCGAGACGGAGGCACCAAAATCTTTCGGTCCACCCGAAAGGTGAATGCCGATGCGCTTCCCTTCTGTGACACCGTATTCCTTGCGAAGTCGGCGCACCTCGACGATCAAACCCTGGAGGTCCCCAAAGCGACGTTCGACGTCTTCGTCACGCCACGCTTCCAAGGTCTCAGGCCACGGAGCGATGATCAGGTCCTCAGGGCGGTCCTCCCCTTCAGGACAGGGCAGGCGGGACCACAGCTCCGCGGTCACAAACGGGACGATCGGGTGCAGCAGACGGAACGCATTGTCGAGTACTGCTACTAATGTGGACCGGGCAGCCTCGCGTGTCGCGGGATCAGCGTCCGGACCGAGTCGGCTCTTCACCAGCTCGAGGTACCAGTCGCACACCTCACCCCAGAAGAAGTGGTACAGCCCCTCCGCGACATCATGCAGGCGAAAACGTTCGAGCCCACGGGTGGCCTCGGCCGATGCCATGGCCACACGGGACAGGATCCACCGGTCTTCGAGCGCAAGATCATCGGCAACTTCGGCCACCGGCTTCACCGGGTCCTCTCCGATGCTCATGAGCGCGAAGCGGCCCGCATTCCAGATCTTGTTCGCGAAGTTACGACCGTTCGCAAAACATGCCTCGACATCTTCGTGATCCAGGGTGATGTCGGTTCCCACCGCGCACTGGCTCACGATCGTGTACCGCATGGCATCGGCCCCGAACTCTTCAACCACACTAAGTGGGTCGATGCCGTTGCCGAGGGACTTCGACATTTTTCGGCCCTTGATATCACGCACGGTTCCGTGGAGATACACCTCGGTGAACGGCGCTTCTCCCTGGAATTCGTAGCCCATCATGATCATGCGAGAGACCCAGAAGAAAAGGATCTCCGGTGCGGTCACGAGCGTGTGCCCCGGGTAGAACGCCCGCATGTCGTCCGTCTCACGCGGCCAGCCGAAGACAGAGAAAGGCCATAGCTGCGAACTGAACCACGTGTCCAAGACGTCCGGATCCTGCTCCAGGTCCTTGCTACCGCACTTCGGACAGTCCGTCGGGTCATGCCGAGCGACGATCTGCTCACCGCAGGGACAATACCAGACCGGAATCCGGTGGCCCCACCACAGCTGCCTGGAGATACACCAGTCCTGGATATTCTCCATCCAGTGTTCGTACACCTTCTGCCAGTGCGACGGAGTGAACGTGATCGTTCCATCGCGGGACGCCTCGAGGGCAGGCTGGGCAAGCGGTTTCATACTCACGAACCACTGCTCCGAGAGTCGCGGCTCGACGACCGTGTGACACCGGTAGCAGTGCGGCACCGAATGCGCGTGATCTTCCGTGCCCGCTAGCAGTCCTTCAGCGTCGAGAGCCGCCAGAACAGCCTTTCTAGCGGCGAAACGTTCCATGCCCCGGAAGGCTTCAGGCGCGGCCTCACCGATGTGAGCATCGGGCGTCATGATGTCGACCAAAGGCAGGCCTGTTCGCCCGGCGATCTCGAAATCATTCTTGTCGTGCGCCGGGGTGACCTTGACCATCCCGGATCCGAATTTCGGGTCCACATGCCGATCTGCAACGATCGGAATCATGCGTCCCGTCAGTGGCACCTCAACTTCAGCGCCCACAAGTCCTTTGTACCGATCGTCACCTGGGTAGACGGCGACCCCGGTATCCCCAAGCATCGTCTCAGGACGGGTCGTGGAGACCGTCAGGTACCAACGACCATCCGTTAGCTGGCCAATGGTGTCGGCACCTGCGGCTGATGCGGCGTGAGCGGCTTCCGACGCGGAGGCCGGGAGCGGATACCGGAGATGCCAGAGGTGGCCGTTGGTCTCTTCGCCCTCGGCCTCCTCGTTGGACAGCGCCGTGAGACACCGTGGGCACCAGTTGATGATGTACTCGCCCCGGTAGATCAGGTCCTTCTCATACAGCGAGACGAAGACCTCTCGTACCGCCGTCGCCAGGTCATCATCCAGTGTGAAACGTGTGCGCTCCCAGTCGCATGAGGCCCCGATCGCCTTGAGTTGCTCGAGAATCGTCCCGCCCGTCTGCTCGACGAAGTCCCACACCCGCGCAACGAATTCCTCTCTGCCGAGGTCATCCCGGTGACAGCCCGCCTCGGCCAGCTTCCTCTCAACGACGTTCTGGGTAGCGATGCCTGCGTGATCTGTGCCGGGCACCCACAACGCGGCACGTCCCTGCATGCGACGCCAACGAATCAGAACGTCCTGGACCGTGGTGTTGAGCCCATGGCCCATGTGGAGTGCGGCCGTCACGTTCGGCGGCGGAATCACGATCACGTACGGATCGCGCCCGTCTTCTGTCACGGCGGTCGCGGGAATATGGAAATACCCGCCCTCCTGCCAGGCACGGTAGCGCGCTGGTTCGATCGCCATTGGATCGAGGCGCGGGGCTAACTCCTGGGACACGTGAACTCCGGGGGTGGCGTGTGAGCAACACGTAAGATGGCCTGGTCGCGCGCAGCGCGGAACCTTTATATACGGCCTCAGTTCATCCGTCGTTCCCGTGGACACTCAAGTTGCTTCCGGTGGTCCCGACGTGAACCACCGAGGGTCCATCACACTCAGTGTCCCAACACGCTCAGGGATGTGTCTGAACGCCCACGTCCGAGACCGGTGGAGACCCCCAAAAGGTGTCCCCGGGAATCGAGCGAACCCCCTCCGCGGACTCGGGTTTTCCACCTCTCCGGATGCTGCGGAACCTCGTCGGAGACCTCAGCCACCGAATTCTCCCTCGCTTCCTCAGAAAGCCCGGTCATGCCCATATCCGATAGAACGGCGGCAAAGGCCACTTCTGGGCAGCTCTCCGCGTCGAGGCCAAGTTCCATGCCGTTCGGTTTGCCAAGGTCGCGACCTGCGGGCCATGCGCGCATGGTATCTCGTGGCGGAGCCCATGACACCAGTGAGAGCTTCGAGGAGACCCGAGCAGACTTCCCTGCCTGAGTCGTTGCCGGCCAAAAGACCGAGCTCCGTTGAGGTCGAGGAAGCTCAACGGGAAAGATCGGACCGTCTCTATCAGTCATTTCAGCCTAAACGGCTGAAATTGATAACCACCCAAGCGTTATCAACTGAGCCTGCCACCAGACCCTGACCGCGGGACATCGCGAGCGGGCGGAGCTACTGAGGCCTAACGAATCCCGAGTGTATCCGGCCGCACCTCGGCCCTCTCCCGATCTCGGCGCGCCCGAATGGCAGCCGATCGCTCCTTCCAGGTCTGCTCGATGATGTACTGCTGACTCTGCCGCTGAATCTCATCGAACTCCCAGAGTCGGTAGTTCGTCACGTCCCGCTTACCGACCGGGGTCCCGAAATTGATCGGAATGGGCACTACGATGTCCCCCAGGTAGATACGTCCGTCCGCGACGCCCCACCGCCCACCGTTGCTGTCTCGGAATGTCCAGTCGGTGAGACGATCTTCAGCAGCCCGAGCGATCGACACCGAGTCGTACCACTCCACGATCCGCTGGGACAGCAGCAGCTCCTCTCGCTCTTCTGTGCTCAACGCGTAGAACTCAGGTGGGGGCTCCGCCCAGATACGGGCGTCCACAAGGTTCGGGCGGAGGCGCTCTGCTGCAGTCGGCCCCGGCGGTACGAGTTCCGCGGTCGTGGGACTAGGGATGAAGGGAGGCCGTGTTTCCGCTTCAGGTGCGATCACCGCCTCGATGTCTTCGGGGTCTTCGGGGCGTTCAGGATCGTCTTCGTCGATGTCGATCAGCTGAATCAACTGAACTGCATCTTCTGGGTCGTCATTTAAATCCACGTTAAAATCCGCCGCATCGGGCCGGATCACCTGCATCACCGAGGTATAGAGAAGAATCGCCACGACATGAGCTGCGATCGAGATGGTGAACGCAGAAACCCGGGTACGCGACGAACCGAGGCCCCGGCTGTTTCGCCAGGTCAGGTCCCCGTTGTCCTCTCTCCCGGGCCGTGATTGCATGTCAGTTGCTAAACCGGCCCTACGGGCCAGTTCCTCACCCTTGTGTGCTCACGCGCCCGAGGCGAGCCGCCGCCTCAGCAAGCCGATCTTCATCCACGATCAGCGCGACCCGGAAGAAACCCTCACCGCCCGCCCCGAGCGCACCACCGGGCAGCACGATGACACCTTCCGTTTCGAGCGCTCGGGTAGCGAAGTCCTCAGACGCCTCGGAGGTTGGGACGGGAATCCACAGGTACATGGTTGCATCTGGGGTCGAAACATCAAACCCAGCTTCCCGAAAAGCCTCAACCGCACGGTTTCGGCGTGATTCGAAGGTCGCGATGTTCCCGGGAGCCCATGCCTCCCAGCTCTCAAGCGCAGCCACTCCTGCCGCTTGGATACCAAGGTACTGACCGGTATCCATAAAGCTTTTGACTCGAGACAGTGCGGCGATCACCTCCGCGCTCCCCGCGGCCCAACCCAGCCGCCATCCGGTCATGTTGTACGTCTTGGACAGCGAGTGGAATTCGATCGAAACCTCACGAGCCCCGTCAAATTCGAGAATGCTTCGGGCCTGGTACCCCTCGAAGCCGAACTCCGAGTAAGCATTGTCGTACGCTAGGACCAGATCGTGCTCGTGACAGAAGGCGATCGCCCGCTCCAAGTATTCGTCCGGAGCCGTCGCGGTTGTCGGATTGTTTGGGTAGTTCAGATACAGGATGCGAGCACTGGCCGCCACGTCCGACGGGATCTCGTCGAGCGGAATGAGGAAGTCATTCTCAGGACGAAGCGGAACGAGATGCGGTTCCCCGCCCGCCAGCAGCACCGGGCCAAGATAGGCCTGGTAACCTGGATCAGGAATGATCGCCGAGTCGCCGGGTCCGACGTACGCGAAGGGTAGATGGGCCAGTCCGTCCTTGGAGCCAATCAGCGGAAGGACCTCTGCTGCCTGGTCCAGTTCGACATTAAATCGCTTGGACATGAAGTCAGTCACCGCGTTGCGGAACGACGGCAGGCCGGCCTGGAAAGCATAACGAGAGTAGGCTTTATCATTCGCGACTTCACGCAATTTATCAACAACAGCAGGCGGTGGATCCAACGGCGCATCACCCGCGCCAAGGTCGATGATATCAACGCCGTCGGCTTCGAGCCTTCGGCGTATCGCCTTCATTTCCGCGAGCGGATACGGCGGCAATGAGCCGTAGCGCTCGTTCGGCCTTGGCATCAGCTGGCTGCGACTACGGGATTGGAAACTGCTCCGACGCCGGTCACAGTCACAGTGACCTCATCCCCGTGCGACAGTGGCTGTACCCCGTCCGGGGTCCCGGTCAGAATGAGGTCCCCGGCCTCCAGCGTCATAATATCGCTGACGTACTCGATAATGGCCGGAATATCGAAAACCATGTCGCTGGCCTCCCCGTCCTGCAGGAGCTCACCGTTTACATGCGTCGTCACTCCGAGCGTTTCAAGGTCGACCTCGGCCAGAGGGACTGGAGTACCCACGGGGCAGAATGTGTCGAACCCCTTTGCGCGGGCCCATTGGTCATCCGAGTTCTGATAGTGACGAGAAGTGACGTCGTTCACCGGGACCAGGGATTCGACGTAGTCCCAAGCCTCAGCAGCCGAAACTCCGCGTGCCCGCTTGCCAATCACTACCCCGATTTCACCTTCGAAATCCACACGGCCTGACCCCACCGGCATCACGATCATGTCACCCTCCTGGATCATCGACGACGGGGGCTTGAAGAAAATCAAAGGCTCCGACGGGACGTCGTTCCCAAGTTCCGCGGCATGCTTAGCGTAGTTACGGCCCACACAGACGATCTTGGACGGACAAAGAGATGCCATCGGACGCTCCAGCGACGAAAGTCGCAGTCAAGAGTGTTGGACAAGAGAAGAGAGGTCACCCGACGCTTTTCGGACGACCCCTCGATGTACTCAATCTAGATCGCTCAGGCTACGCTACCTCAGCTCTCGGTGCTCTGGGTGTGAATCCAGGTCCCCACGATTGCACCGGTCGCAGCTATAGCGAGCAGGCATGCGATGACGGTCCACCATAAGCCGATGTCATTGTATCCAGTGTCCCACCCAGTGTTGGCTTGGGTGAGTGCTCCGAACGCGATGCCGTAGTAGATCACGCCAATGCCGATACCGATGGCTCGCTTCATCGTTGTTTCCACGGTGGTGCGGTGACCGGAGAGCTTGGGCGCGCTCCGTACTCAAGAATCTAGATATGTGAACCGGCCACTCCAAGGGGCTCACGGCGCTTCGTAGAACGATCGAAGCTGTCTCTCCACATCGGTCCATGCCCCTTTCACCAGAGGTGCAGGTGGGAGCGACTCACGCAGATACCGTCCGTACCGCTTGGTCATGAGGCGGTCATCGAGCACCACAACCGCCCCACGGTCCGTGCGGGCGCGGATCAAGCGCCCAAATCCCTGCTTCAATCGCAATGCTGCGTGCGGCAGCATGAAGTTCTGGAACGGGTCGATCCCTTGGGCCTCCAGCGCCTCCATTCGGGCTGCCGTGATGGGCTCGGTGGGCACACGAAACGGAAGCTTCTGAATAAGAAGTCCCCGAAGCGGGTCGCCAGGCACATCCACCCCCTCCCAAAACGATGAGGTTCCGAGCAGAATGCCATCGCCTGCCGTCACGAAGCGATCGAGCAAGCGATGCCGATCCTCTTCTCCCTGAACGAAGAGTGGCCACCTCGCATCCAGTCCGAGATCTCTTAGTCCACGTGCCACGCGTCGAAGAGCTCCATGCGAGGTGAAGAGCGCGAACAGCCCTCCATCTGTGATCTCGGCAAAGCTTGCGAGGACACCCGTGGTGGCCCCGTCAAATGCGAAATCTCCAGACTGAATCGTCGGAAGATCGGTCGCGATAGCCAGGAGAGCCTGAGTCTCGAAGTCGAACGGGGACTTCACGATATGTTCCGTGACCTCCACTCGATTATCTTCCAGTTCAAGCTCAGCCGGCAAGATCCCCAATCGTCCACGGAGAAAGTCGAATCGTTCACCGGTGGTGAGTGTGGCAGAGGTCACCACAGTCGTCTCGGCCTGCATGAACAGCGATTCGCGGAGTAGCCCGCCCAGCTCGATCGGAGCCGCCGCCATCACCAAATTCGACTTCCGTCCCTTCCCCCTCGACTCGAGCCATCGGACGAATGACGATGCCTCTTCGCCGGGAGCGAGAACGAGCCGGAGGCCATGCACCGCCGATGCCAGCCGTCGCTCGATCGAACGAAGATCAAGAATCCGCGCCTCCAGCCGCTCTGCGAGACCTTCTTCCAACTCGAGCCGGGCCCGCAACTCGGCCAGCTCTCTCTCGAGGACTCCGAGACTGCTGATCGTTCCCCTGAGGCGCTCTCCAACGGCCTCATCTTCAGCCGGCTCGCCACCGTCCGCCACACCAAGGCGAATCGCCCCCTCACCTGCCGGAGCAAACGGCTCCAGGCGCTCGATGAGGCCCTCGACCTCGGCTCGAGCACGGGACAGGGCCGGGCGTACCTGGTTCTCCACGCGTTCCCGGATTTCCGAGCCGCCCTCGATCGCCGAGACCGCTTCATGAATGGCCGTGAGGATTCCACGCCCCCGACGGTCCAGGCGCGACATCGCTCGGTAAAGCCCACGTCGGGACACCTGAACGCCTAGATGAGACGTAGCCGCGTCCTCGACGTTGTGCCCCTCGTCCAGGATCACGTGCTGATAGGCCGGCAGCACGGCCGACTGTGAGTAGTTTTGAGTAGCCCTTCGGACAGCAAGATCGGTGAAAAGGAGGTGATGATTCACCACGAGCAGTTCGGCTGCTGCTGCTTTCCGACGGGATTTTTGGTAGAAGCAGTCCTGGAAGTGCGGACAACGAGAGCGGAGGCAGATGTCGGGATCGCTCCGTACCTCCTCCCAGGTTTCGTCGGCCGGAGAAAAAGTTAGATCTGACAGCGAGCCATCTTCGGTCGTCCCCATCCACTCCAAAAGGCCTTGGATCTCGTTCGATCGATCTTCCTCGAACAGCGAGCCTTGACTCTCGGATGCGAGCAATGCCCTCCGAATCGAGACGTAGTTCCCCCGCCCCTTCACGAGAGCCCAAGACACATCCCCGACCAGAGACTGAACCAGAGGAAGATCTTTCTCAGCCAGCTGCTCTTGGAGATTGATGGTATTTGTCGAAATGACGGTACGTTCGCCGTTATCCTGGGCCCATCTCGCAGCGGGAATCAGGTAAGCGAGTGACTTTCCGGTGCCAGTCCCGGCCTCGACGATCGAAATTCCACCCTCGTTGAAGCGCTCGGTTATGACGTTGAGCATATCCCTTTGACCGGGCCGATCCTCGTAGCCCAGGTACCGCTGGGATAGGGCCCCACCAGGCGCCAGAACTGCGTCGAGCTCATCGTGAGCGAGGAGAATCCGCTTACGGGCCTTGGGGGGCTCGACGACCACATACATGCGTTCACCGGTGTTGTCGATGATCGCTGTTCCGAGGCCCTGCTCGTAGAGGTTGCCCGCTACGTGCATGTCTGCGTCCGAGGGCTCCAGCACGCCACTGGGATGGTTGTGCAGCATGACACCACCCTCGGGGGCGTCTCGAGCTGCGACGAGCACTGCTGCAAAGTTTCCGCGCGAGACTGCACGTGGGTCGTGAACGACTCGCTCAGCGTCGACCGTGGCAAGAAAGCAGACCTCACGTCCCCCGGCTCGCTCGATTTCCGCCCGGAGTCGGGCCGAGGTAGCTTCGGGCAGCGTCAACACCCGCGCTGGCAGGCGTGTGCCCTTCTCCTCCTCTTCGAGCTGGTCCTCGTCCGGATCCAGGCCGTCCAGTCCCGCTAGTGCTTCCGGGGGAAGAGTAAGCGGGAATCCCTCCGGAATGTTCGAACTCAAGTCTTGAGCTTCTTCTTCTTGGCGGCGGGAAAGAGGACGTTGTTCAAGATCAGGCGATAACCCGGCGAATTCGGGTGTAGGGCGAGGTCCGTCTGCGGGTCACCGATCTGATGTTCCGGGTCCTCTGGGTCATGGCCACCGTAGTAGGTCCAAGTACCCTCCCCCAGGTTTCCATGGATGTACTTCGCCCAACCTGACTCCTGCCCTAGAACGATCGTCCCCGATTTGAGGCGGTCTTCCCGGAAGGAAGTGGTAAGCCCGTAGAAGTCGGGCAACACCGATTCATGGTTCTGAGTAAGCATGGCGGGTACCGGGTCGAACTTGGCCGAAAAGTCGAAGAGAGAGTACACCCCGAGTTCCTTCCGCCAAGGGGTGTTGACCTGATGAGCGTCGATGTCGGAAAAGGAGTTCACGGAAGGCGCGATCTGCACCTGAGCGTCCGTGAACGCCATCGCGAGGTCCCAGTCGAGCGCCGCCGAGGCGTTGGGGTCGGGTGGCGTGCCATCCGAGTATGCGGCCGCGATATCCACGTCGAGCGCCGCGAGGGCCAATTCGAGAGTCTCGGTCGCGGAACACATCGCGAAAAGGAAACCTCCGTCTTCGACATACTGCCGGATGATAGCAGCAACGTTTTTCTTCAGTTCGGGCACATCAGCGAAACCGCTCCGACGGGCGACCTCCTGATTTCGCGCCACTTCGTCCTGCAGCCACGGCGCGCCCGAGTAAGTCAGGAAGAACTTCGAGTACTGGCCCGTGAAGTCTTCGTGGTGCAAGTGAATCCACTCGTAGTCAGCGAAACTGCCATCGAGCACATCGGGGTCCCAGATGGTCTCGTATTCGATGCCCGCGTATTCGAGGACCATCGTGACAGCGTCGTCCCAGGGTGTCGAATTTGGCGGTGTGTAGATGGCCACCTTCGGTGCTCGCTCCAGCGGTACCGCCTCCATGTTGGAGCCGGCCACCGTCGCCCGCATGCGGGCCTCGGCAATCGCACCCATCGGCTCGACGGTAACCCCACGGAACGCTGCTTCTCGTCGTACCCGTGGCTGGTCGGGCAGAAGAAACGACCCGCCCCGGTAGTTCAGGAGCCACTCGGAACGCTCTTCCTGCTCCAGCGTCCAGTAGGTCAGTCCGTATGCCTTCAAATGGTTCTCCTGCGCCCGATCCATTGGAACCAGAAGCCACTGAGCATCGACAGTATTCGCCCCGATGGTGAGCGCGAAGCCGACCATGGTCGCCATGAACCAGGTCCTCTGATAGAAACGCATTACCGCAAACCTCGCAGCCGCTCGAGTTCAACCCGTGCATCCGGAACAACCGCCGCATTGGGTCGTTGTGAAATCAAGTCCTCCAGGAGCCGGATCGCCTCATCTCTGCCCCGCGGAGTGCGGGCGTGAAAGCGCGCCAGGGCCAGCGACGCCTCCGCAACCTCCGGAGCCTCAGGATGACTTTGTACGAGCGTGTTCCGGATCTGAGCCGCGATGGCCGCCTCACCCCCGTCTGCCGCAATCCTCGCGGCCGCAGCAAGCATGGGAGGTTGCTCCTTTGCCTCGAGATCAGGCACGATTGCTGCAAGATCGGAAGCGGCAGGGCCAGGATTTCCTTGATGCGCCGCGACACCCGCTGCTGCGAGCGCCTCCGCACCTTTCGGGGACACTCTGCCCAGCAGGCCTGCGAACTGGATGACGGGAGTGGCCTCCGCCGGTGGCAGACCGGTCAAGGCCAGTAACAGCGCAGAACGTCCATTTTCGACATCACCTGCCGCCAGTAGGAGATACCCGCGTTCAAGGGAACTCTTCGGGCCATCGATTCCCTCCAGCACGGCGGCAGCCCCGGCGGGATCGCCCCGCGTCTGAAGTGCAGCAGCCACCGTCGCTGCCAGATCATCCAGCTCCGGGGCGTTCGGGAAGCTCTCGCGGAAGTCCACCAGCATGACCTGAAGTACCTCAGGCTCAGACTGCGTGCCCTCCAGACGTATGACCTGCGCGGTCGCACGCCGCCGATCTACAGACCCGGGGGAGAAAGACTCCGCAACACGACGCTGCGCTTCCAAGGCGGTCGCAGTATCACCCGCTGCGAGCGACACGTCGATAACCCGTTGATCGAACTGGCGACGCTCGGCCGGGGTGGCCGCACCTTCGCCGAGCTCGTCGTAGGCCCAGGCCGCGACTTCGACGAGGTCGATGTCCCGCGCACGGCGAGCGACATCGGTCAAGAATGTGCTTTCCGCCCGTCCATCGAGTTCCTCAGCAACTTTGCGCGACAGCCTCATGGCTTCCGCTTCGTGGCCAAGGTCGATCGCGATTCTTGCGGCCGCTCGTCTCCGTCCCACTTCAGGGGCCGCAGCGAGGACCTCGATAAGCCTCAGGCCGGCTTCATCTACGCCACTCGTGAGTCCCTGCACGCGACGGGTAACCGTCGCGACCTGGGCGGCGTCACTTCCAACTGCCCGGGCCCACTCATCAGCGGCACCTTCCACATCTCCGGCCGCCGCCAACAAATCGCCGATCTCCAGAGAGAGCGCATCCTCGTCTCCCAGGGTCGAGCGTCCGTCATACAGCAGCTCAAGGGCGGCATCACCGTTGAAGGCACGCTCGTAAACCTTGGCGACCTCTCGGTACGGCACCTCACTGTCCGGATCAGCTCGGAGCCAATCTGAGGCCTCAGACTCGAGCGCGTCGAGAGAGTCCGCCTCTGCGAGGATCCGAAGCTTCAGGGCTCGGACACCGGAGGACTGAGGCTGCTCGTCGAGAAACGCGTCCACGACAGGAATAATCGTCAGGATCTCGCCTTTCGACCGAAGCACGCGCTCCAGTGCGAAAAGACCGCCTGAGGAGGACGGGTCCTCCTGAAGAAGCTGGAGGAGCACCTCCTCGGCGCCATCAAAGTCGCCACCCGACTCACGCGCAGCGGATTCGCGCAACAGCTGTGCTTCCGAGCTCCGTCTCCGACCCTGAGCGAAGGCGTCGTCAGGTGAGCTGGCGGAGGAAGCCACAGCAAGCATGGCCCACGTGAAAACGAGTACGGCCCGGCGCCACAACGTACTCTGTCGCTTGAAATCATACGATTCGGAGTCCGAGCTGAAAATCATCAAGACCCACCACCGCCGGTTCGGCGCCGGTTCAGGCGGTCGAAGTACTCAAGAACGAGCTGACGAACGGCCGGGCTCAGACGCTGCAACTGGTCTCCGTCGGGCACCTCGTAGGGCATCACACCCATCTGCTCAGCGGTAAGTGAGGTGACGTCTCCTCGCTCGAAGTCCCCAGGTTCCTCCGACTCACGTTCTTCGGAGAACTCTTCCCGTTCCAGCGACCGTCCCGCATCGAGTAACCGATGGAACAACCTTTCCTGACGCTGAATCATCTCCGGTGTCAGTCGTCCCTGAGCCATCTGCTGTGCGAGTTCCTGCGCTTCCTCTGCGAGTTGCTGCAGGTCACCCAGAGACTCTTCCGACCCAGGCTCGTCGGCCAGATCTCCCAAATCGCTGGCAACGGACTGCTGTCCCTCCTGCATTTCTTGAAGCTGCTGAGACATCGCCTGCTCACCCAGCTGCATGGGCATCAGCTGCGTGCTCTGGTTCGTCAGATCTCCCTGCTGCTGAGCGAGTTCCTCCAGCTGCTCCGCAACATCCTCACCACCTTGCCCTTCGCCCTGCTGTCCCAACTGCTCAGCCCCGGCGATGGCCATGAGTGCGAGACCATTCAGGTCCCCAATCGCCTGCTCCGCCTGCGCCGAGGGCGACGTCGTGCCGCGGCGGCTCTCCATCGCTTCGACCGTGCCCTGCAGGGACTCCATGGTGAGCCCCATCTGAGCGGACAGCTCCCGGTTCGCACCCATGGCACCACTGGTCGCTACTTGAAGATTTTCAGCGATGTTCTGCACGCCCTGCAGCAGCGAGGCTTCCGCGGCTCGCATGTTAACGAGTTGCTCCTGACTCGCGCCACGCATGCGCTCGCGTAGTTGCGCCTGCCGGCGCGCGAGTGACAACGCGTCGTCGGCTGTCCGCAGCAACGCGGCCTGCTGTTCCTCCATCTGTTGCTGGGCCATCTCCTGCATGGCCTCCTGCATCTGCTGGGCGGCCTCTTCCATCTTGTTCGCGGCCTCCTGCGCCTGCTCACCGGCCTCCTGGCTTTCGCCTCGTTCCACCTGTTCCTGGGCCTGCTGCATTTCCTGACGCGCCTCTGATGCCTTCTGCTGCGCCTCCTGTACACTTTCGGAGGCCTCCGCCTCGCCCATATCGGAGAGACGTTCCTGCAGGTTCTCCATGCTCTCCTCGAGTTGCTTCGCCTCGTCGGCGAGATCCTGCTGTTGCTGGGCGCGCAGCTTAGGATCGTCTTCCTCCTTCATCGCGTCGGCGAGGGCCTGCTCCTGCCTGGCCAACTCCTCTGCTTCGCTCGTGGTAGCACGGAAGTCTTGTTCGAGGGCCGCCTCCTTGAAGCGCTCGAGTGCCTCCTCGAGACGTTCCCGGAACTCTTCCTGCTGTTCGGCCATCTCCTCGAGTGACTGATTCGCCTGGTCGAGGTTGTCCTGCTCGAGTGCCTCACCTAGCTCGTCCATCCGCTGCTGCAACTCTTCGCCAGTCATCTGGCTCAGGAGTTCCTGCAGCTCCTCAAGTTGGCTCCGTAACTCAGGGTCGGCTTGGCCCGCTTCTTCCATCATGCGCTCGAGCGCTTCCATCTCTGACTGCATGGAGTCGACCTGCGCGGACATCTGTTGCTGCTCTTCGAGAGCCGCCTGCAACTTCTCGCGCTCCTCGAAGTCGGCCGCGGCCTCTTCGGATCCCTCTACGTCGGTTCGCTCGCTCTGCGCTTCGAGCGCTTGGTCCCGGTTCTCTTCCGCCTGACGCTCAGCTTCCGCGGCAAGTTCTTCGAGTCGGTCAGCAACATCCTCGAGTGCGTCCTCGGCCTCACGTTGCAGTTCAGCGGCCTCCGGCATGCGAAGTACATATTCGGGCGAGACGCTGACCTGCGCCGCCGGGCTGTTGTCCGTGGCCCGTGCGAAGTAGCGAACTGTATCTCCCGGCAGGAGTCCCCAACGTGTGAGGTCCAGAAGAGGGCGAGCGAGGATCGCTCGCTGCCCGCCAATCTGGAAGCCCTGCTCCACTGGCTCCATGCGCTCGCCGAATGAGGTCACGCGATACGCCACGAGATCCACGCGCCGCAGACCGTAGTCGTCTCCCGCCTCGATGATGAGTGGCTGGCGCAGATTAAGCGGCATGATGGTATCCCGACCAGGCATCGGAATCCCGATGGCCGGTGGTACATCTGGCACTACGGTTACCTCGAGCGGCTCCGGCTGTATTTCTGCTGGACCTCCCATCTCGTCGCGAAAATCCCATTCGAGAACACCGTTCGCGCGAGGTGTCCATCGTGCAGTAAAAGCCGCGTCGTCGATGCTGAAGTCGAGCCTGCGGACTCCGGCCGAATCGAGAAGTGCCACTGAAGAGAGTGGTCGACTGGTCGTGCCCTCGAAGAGGAGCGTCGAGCCAGCCGGCAACCGAAGCGGAGGCGGATCCCCCCGGTACTCGTCAGCGGGCAGACCAGTATGAGGTGGATACGTCACGCTCAGGACGAGGTCACTTACAAACAGTGGGTCGACCGGATCGATCCGGTATGTCTCGGAAGCGTTTCCTTCCTCGTCCTCGACTCGATAGTCGATCGCGGCAGAGACTGTGCGGAAGACATGAGACGCTCGTCCACCCTCGACTGTCAGGGTCACGCTTCGCGCTATATCACCGGCAGCCTGCCAGGCGACATCTACCCGGAGGCGACCGGCGGCAGAAATCTGAAGCTCAACGTCTGTCCCTCGCTGGACCTCGACGTCACCCGGAATGACAACCAGAGGCGGCAGGACCAGATTCTTCGCCATCGCGATCGGTGATGCGACTCCCGCGAGTGCGCGCGTCGTCCGCTCGGGGGCGGCCAGGCTCAGAACGATGAAGGCAAACGCGAGTGCTCCGGCGAACCCCCTCCCACGTCGCGACCACAGCTGTACCGATTCGCCCAATGTCCCGGCGAGATCGGGTTCTGGTCTTCCCTCCAGATCTCTCACGGTGCCCGAAACAGCTCGCATAGCCAAAGCTGCGGACATCCCGTCAGGGAGCTCTCGTCCGAGCTCGAGCGCCCCTCGCAGGACACCCCGCCGGATCCCGGCGGATCGCTCCATCGCAACTGAAAGCGGCACCTCGTCAAACCATCGTAAGGCGAGCCGTCGGAAGGCAAATCCTGCCGCGGCCAGTCCTGCGAGCGCGATGACATCGAGTACGACGGGGACGTTGCTACCCTGTCGCCATCCATCGCCGCCGGAGAGCGCCCACGCTACGATCAGCAAGACCGTCACACCGCCGGCACACCAGGCAACAGCACCGACACCAGCACTTCGGATCAGATATTCACGGACCGAGTTAACTCGGTCCTCAAGCTGGCTGCTGACCGGACTCACAGCACCGCCTGTCCAAGCACGTAAAGAAAGAGATTCACTCCCATGCGGAACGCCTGCTCGCGCGTCTCTGGTGGATCTTCGTGAACCGCCTCGTCCTCCCACCCGTCCCCGAGGTCGGACTCGTACGAGTAGAACACGAGCATTCGTCCTTCGAGGAAAATCCCGAAGGCCTGGGGCGGTGCGCCATCGTGTTCGTGGACCTTCGGGAGTCCCTCATCGAGGTCATAGAAGGTGTGGAATACAGGGTGGTCAGGAGGGATCTCAGTGAGTTCGGCGTCTGGAAAGATCTCCGCCATCTCGACTCGAAACGACTCGTCGAGGCCATAGTTGTCGTCGGCGTGGAGGAACCCTCCCGCGAGCAGATATTCACGGAGTGCTGTGCGTTCGGCGGGAGTGAACGTGACATTCCCGTGCCCAGTCATATAGAGATAGGGATAGTCGCGGAGCGATGGGTCGAGCGGGGTGATCTCCGCCTCCCGAAGAGCTACCGGAATCCCCGCCCTATCACGAACGGCAGCCAACAGGTTGGAAAGAGACGAGGGGTTCGCATACCAGTCGCCACCACCGTCGTACTGGAGCCGTGCAACCGTAATGGAATCGGTCGACTGCGGGCCCCCGGCCAAGCCGGGGCCCGTGGCCAAGAGAGCCACGATCAAAAACTTCATTCGTCGGTCGCTATCTCCACAGTCAGATTCTTGGCTTCCACCGAAGAATCTCGAGAATCGTGCACGATACGGTACGCCTCATTTCGCGCCAGGTCGAGGCGTCTCGCGACTTCTCGAGCAGCAGCCGAAGGCTTCATCCCCTCCCCCAGCAGTGATACGGCGAGTTCCTGCGCCGCCCGTTCGACATCCTCTTCGGAGCGTGAATAGACCTCTGGCCCGACGACGATCGTGACTTCCCCTTTCGGGGATCGCTGCCGGTAGTAGTTAGCGATTTCCTCAAGGGTTCCGCGACGGAACTCTTCGTGGAGCTTGGTCACCTCCCGCGCCACGCACACCTCCCGTTCCCCTCCACAGACGTATGCCAGGTCGTCGAGGGTTGCGACTAGCCTCTGAGGTGACTCGAACAGAATCGTGGACTCCTCCGCCGCGTGAACCCGCGAAATATCTGCGACCCTCGCCCTGCCCTTCCTGGCAATGAACCCTAGGAAGGTGAATCGCTCCGTTGGCAGCCCGGAAGCGACTAGCGCCGACAAGGAGGCACTCGCGCCCGGGATAGGAACCACCGTGTGCCCACGCTCTACCACCGCGGTCACCACTCGACTGCCCGGGTCGGACACGAGCGGTGTGCCGGCATCCGACACCAGCGCTAGGTCCTCTCCAGCGTCGAGCCAACCCAGAATACGGTCGATTCGCTCACGCTCGTTGTGGGCGTGAACCGACACGAGAGGTGCTGCTGCGTCTACGTGGTCAGCAAGCACCCGCGTACGGCGCGTATCCTCCGCAAGGATACGCGAGACGCCCCGGAGGGTCTCGGCCGCGCGGGCCGAGAGATCTCCAAGGTTACCGATCGGGGTACTGACGAGATAAAGTGTGGCCACCTGGAAAGATACGACGACGGGCCGAGCAGGAAATCCCCGACCGGCCCGCCGTGACGCCCCCCGGAGGAGGGACGAATTCAAGCGCCTAAAGGTGCTCGGTAACCTTGTCCTCGTAAGTCTTCCGCGGACCGGCGCCAACCACCTGGTCGATCAGCTCTCCGTCCTTGAAGAACAGCACTGCCGGAATCGAGCGGACGCCGAAGCGCACGGACGTCTGCGGGTTCATGTCGACATTCAACTTGCCGACCTTGAGCCCCTTCTCCTGATACTCATCTGCAAGTGCATCCACCGTGGGCGCGATCATGCGGCACGGCCCGCACCATTCGGCCCAGAAATCCACCATATACAGTCCCTCGCCGGTCTCAATTTCGTCGGCAAAGTTTTGATCCGTAATTTCGCTGATCGCTTCACTGGCCATTTGGGCTCTCCTTGTAGCGTTCCAGAGCGGACAGTACGATCGTGCCACCCGCACAGTTGACCCGCACGCTCTGCACAGGTCGTTCATGACGTATTCCACAGCGGCGGATCGACCACTGGACCACGTGGCGATCGCCGTTCACTCCATCGAAGACAGTTCCACCGTCTTTGAACTCATATCCGGGGAAACCTGTTCCCCAACCCAAACTCTGGAGTCGCAGGGTGTCCGCGTCGCCTTCATTGGAACCCTGGAACTCCTCGAACCACTCAGCCCGGAAACTACCGTAGGTCGCTTCCTTGAGCGACGGGGCCCGGGCCTTCACCACATAGCTTATCGGACCAACGACATTCACGCTGAATTATCACGCCTCGAAGCTGCCGGCACTCGTCTGGTCGACCGCACCCCCCGCATGGGAGCGAACGGTCACATGGTCGCATTTCTGCATCCAGAGAGTACCGGGGGCGTCCTCGTAGAACTGATTCAGTACAACGACTGACCGGGTCCAACTACCCTGATTTTCGACGACGCCGTATGAGGTCGAGATCTGAGGATCGGCGTCCAGACCCATCTGGATCTCTTGGGACTCGGCCACCAACATGAATTCTCGTCGACCCGTCGCCGGGTTTACCGCACAGGCCACTACGACCAAGGCGAGTGCTCCGAAGATTACCGCACGGACCTTCATGGGATTCGCCTCGCTGAGCTGTCATCATTGCTACTCTCAGAACCCCACCACTATATCAAAGTATCTCCGAAGGCTGAGGATCCTCGAGCGTGGAAAGGGATACCATATGCGTCTCCTCAACCCTCTGCGTCGGCACCACTGTGGCCTTTCGACATCGCTTCCGCCTGACTAGCCACTCCCGTGGTGTCCTCTTGGGCACGTTGCTGCTGGGTAGTACCGCGTGCGGCGGGGGTCCCCGTGACGATTCGATGGATCGCGAACTGTTCGTAGCGACCTATGTCGATCTGAGAATCACAGCTTCAGAGACGGACAGTCTTCGGCTGGGCGACTCAGAGCGTGAAGAGATACTCACTCGACACGGTGTCTCTGCGGCCGAGCTATCCTACTTCGCTGAGACACATGCCGAGGACCTGGAATTCATGCGCAACGTATGGAACGAAGTGGAGATCCGACTGGATCGCGAAGCTGAAGCGAACTGACTCCGATTCGGGCTCCGATTCGGACTCCGCTGTGGCTCAGGTCGGAAGATTCACCCCCAGCGCGAGCGCATCACGGCCCCAAACCGAATCACCAAACCGCACCATCCATCCTGAAGTAAGCACCACGTCGAGCCCGAGGTCGAACGAGCCGCCCACGTATCGACATTAGAGACGTCCAATGTCAGGTGCCCGCCGCTGGAGCGGCGCAGAAGACGACAAAAGCTGAGAGAGCTGCGACAATCGGATTGCGGCCCACTGGAGTCCCCCAATGGGTTTATGATATTCTCGAACACATCCATCTCATCCGAGGGGCAGCAAGTGTCGTTCCAACGCGTATTCAGTGGTGCCCGCTGGGAGAAAGAAGTCGGCTACTGCCGGGCCCTTCGGGCGGACGATCGGATCTTCGTGACGGGTACGGCACCGGTCGATTCGGACGGACAAGTAGCCTCCCCGGGTGACGCCTACGCGCAGACCGTGCGCTGCCTGGAGATCATGCGCGATGCACTCGAAGGCCTGGGTGCTGGCTTCGAGCACGTGACTCGCACTCGGATGTTCGTCACAGACATCGAGCGCTGGGAAGAATACGGGCGCGCCCACGGCGAGGTCTTCCGAGACCATCCCTGCACCACCACGATGGTCGAGGTCCGTCGACTCATCGATCCCGAAATGCTCATTGAAATCGAGGCGGACGCAGTCGTCGAGAAGTGACGTCAGGCTACTCCCATTCGATCGTCGCCGGTGGTTTGGAGCTCACGTCATACGTAACTCGATTCACTCCCTTCACCTCATTGATGATTCGGGTCGAAATGCGCCCCAGCACATCATGAGGGAACGGGAACCAGTCGGCTGTCATTCCGTCCCGTGACGTGACCGCTCGAAGTGCGAGAACGTTCTCGTAGGTCCGGGCATCTCCCATCACACCAACGGACTGCACAGGAAGCAAAACCGCAAAGGCTTGCCAGATTTCGTCGTACAACCCTGCTGCACGGATCTCATCGAGATAGATCGCGTCGGCCTCTCTGAGGGTGTCGAGGCGTTCCTTCGTGATCTCGCCCAGCACACGGATCGCGAGTCCCGGACCTGGGAACGGATGTCGTCCAACGAACGAATGAGGGAGGCCAAGTTCCCGTCCTACGGCACGCACCTCATCCTTGAACAGCTCCCGGAGCGGTTCCACGAGATCGAAGGGCATGTCTTCCGGGAGGCCGCCAACGTTGTGGTGAGACTTGATCATGACAGAGGGACCACCTGCCGAGACGGACTCGATCACGTCTGGGTACAGGGTGCCCTGCACCAAGAAAGTCGCCCCCGTCCCTTCTCTCTGTCCCGTGGCGTCGAAGACTTCGATGAAGCGCTTTCCGATCGCCTTCCTCTTCGCTTCCGGGTCGGTGACTCCGGCAAGATCTCCTAGGAACAGATCCTCTGAATCCTCAACGATCAGCTTCATGTCGTAGTGGGATCGGAACATCGTCTCGACCTCCGGACGCTCATTTTTCCGCAGGAGGCCATGGTCGACGAAGATGCACGTCAGTCGGTCTCCAATGGCGCGGTGCACGAGCAGCGCTGCAACGGAGGAGTCCACACCGCCGGAAAGACCGCAGATCGCCGTCGCGTCCCCGATCTGGTCACGGATCTTCTGAACCGTGTTCTCGATGAACGCACCCGGCGTCCAGGTCGGTCGACACCCCGCGACCTCAAAGAGGAAATTCGAAATGATCTCGTCGCCGCGAGTCGTGTGCGCGACCTCCGGGTGGAACTGCACACCCCATATCTTGCGATCCGTCGCACGGAAGCCCGCGGTCGGGAGCGTCTCCGTGGAGGCGATGCGAACGTATCCGTCCGGCGGGTCGTCGACGTGGTCTCCGTGAGAACACCACACGGTCGATGCTGACCCGTCCTCGAAGCCGGCGAACAGCCCTTCGCCCCGCTCGATTGTCAGCTCGGCCCGGCCGTACTCCCGGTGACCGTGCACCACGTTGGCGCCCTCCATCTGAGCGATCAGCTGCATTCCGTAGCAGATACCGAGCACGGGGATGCCGCTTTGGAGCAACCCGGGATCCGTCTTAGGAACGTCCTCGTCATACACGGAGTTCGGGCCACCGGAGAGAACCACGGCGGCGGGCGCCCACTCCTTAATCCAGTCCAGTGAGCGGGTGGGCGGGTGAATCTCGCAGTAGACGCTCTCTTCACGGATACGGCGCGCGATGAGTTGTGTGAACTGCGAGCCGAAATCCAGAATCAGGACTCGATCGTGCTCGTGACTCATTCTTCCCCACGGATTAGGTCTTCGTAATTCTCTCGGCGCCGAATCAGACGCACATCTGGGCCGTCCACGAGCACCTCTGCAGGGCGCGGGCGTCCGTTGTAGTTCGACGACATGGAAAAGCCATAGGCCCCCGACGTTCGCACCGCCAATAGAGCACCCTCGGCCGGCACGGGCATCTCCCGATCGAGGGCAAGGAAGTCACCCGTCTCGCAGATCGGGCCCACCACGTCGACGGTGCCTGTGGCAAGTTCATCGACGGGCCCGACCGGTTCAATCTGATGGTACCCTCCATAGTGGCTGGGGCGAATCAGCTCACTCATTCCCCCGTCCACGATCAGAAACGTCTTATTGCCCCGCTTCACGTACTGGACGCGGGTCAGCATGACTCCGGCCTCACCAACGAGGGCCCGACCGGGTTCGAGCACGAGCCGCAGGCCTGCCGCCGAGACACGGGGTCCGATCCGCCTCGCAAGTTCGGAAACGTCCAGTCCCGGTTCCCCGTCGTAACTGATGCCGTAGCCGCCTCCGATGTCGAGATAGTCGAGCGTGACCCCACTCGAGCGCAACTCCTCAACTAGGGTCAGAACTCGGTCGAGCGCGATTTCGTACGGCTTGGGATCGGTGATCTGTGAGCCGATATGCACGTCGATTCCAACAGCCTGTAGGAATGGCCGATCGTGCGCCCACGCATAGAGCGCTCGAGTCTCATCCCAGGGCACGCCGAACTTCGTCTCGAGATGTCCGGTGGCGGTGTACTCATGGGGCGTGATGGCGAGGACGTCGGGATTCACTCGGATCGCGAAGCGCGCCGGGGCACCCTTGGCACTCGCGACCGCGTCGATGCGCTCAAGCTCTGAGCGACTCTCCACGTTGAACGCCAGAATACCCGCGTCGAGCGCTTCTCCGATCTCCACCTCGGTCTTTCCCACACCAGCGAAGACGATCCGTTCAGCTGGGATACCCGCGCGCAGGGCGCGGTACAGTTCGCCACCGCTCGTGATGTCGGCACCACACCCCAGCGCACTCAACTCCTGAAGGAGCGCCAGGTTGCCATTCGCCTTTAGGGAATAGGCCAGCAGATGATCCACATCGGCGAACGCGCCCTGGAAGATCCCTACCTGTCTGCGGATCCAGGCCAGGTCGTAGACGTACAGCGGGGTCCCGTAGCGCTCAGCGAGCTCCACCGCAGCTGTATCGCCACAGTAGAGCGCGCCCTCCACACGCTGGAACGGATCCGTCAGTACGCTCTGGCCCAAGCCACCTCCACGGCGGAGTCGCCGTTCCCAGAGACGCACTTCGACGGCGTGTCGGCCGACCGGAACTCCTCACTCGGGAGCACGCGAATCGTCGCCTTCATACGGTCTTTGGCGGTCTCTTCAACTGCCTGGTCCCCGCTCCACCCCGAATAGACGAAGCCGGCACCCCCATCGAACGCTTCCTGCATCTCGTCGAGTGAGGACACACCTCGCACCGTGTTTGCGTCACGGCGTGCAGCCGCGGCATCGCGCAATTCGAACTGGAACGCCTCGAGCTGAGCCGGGAAATCCGCGATCGCCTGATCTTCCGAGAGAAAGAGCTTCCGCTTCTCACCCTCAGGCGTGATCCGACGCGCGACGGCGATCTGCCTCTGCTCCAGGTCCCTCGGCCCGATTTCGATCCGGAATGGGACGCCTTTTCGTTCCCATTCGTAGAACTTCGCACCCGGTGACAGGTGCTCCCGCGCGTCGACCTTCACGCGGACTCCCGCCTCCTTGAGACGGCCTGCGACCTCGTGAACCTTGTCGAGAACCGGTCCGGTGTCGTCACCGCGAAGAATCGGAACGATCACAGCCTGAACCGGCGCCAGCCGCGGCGGAACCACGACACCGCTGTCGTCTCCGTGGGTCATGACGAGTCCGCCGATCAACCTTGTCGAAACCCCCCACGAGGTATTCCAGGCGTACTCCTCCTGCCCCGCTTCGGACTGGAATTTCAGATCGAACTGCTTCGCGAAGTTCTGGCCCAGGAAGTGAGACGTGCCCGCCTGCAGCGCCTTGTTGTCCTGCATGAGCGCTTCACAGGAATAGCTTCGGACAGAGCCGGCAAACTTCTCGGACTCCGACTTCAGGCCTGTAATCGGCGGCATGCCGATCCAGTCCTCCATGAACTTCCGATAGACCCCGAGAATGAGCAGGGTCTCCTCCTCTGCTTCCTCCGCGGTCGCGTGGGCCGTGTGTCCTTCCTGCCACAGGAACTCAGACGTGCGCAGGAAGAGCCGCGTGCGCATCTCCCACCGCATAACGTTCGCCCACTGGTTCATGAGAACCGGAAGATCCCGATAGCTCTGAACCCACTTGGCGTACATCGAATAGATGATCGTCTCGGACGTCGGACGAATGACATAGGGCTCCTCGAGCTCCTTGCCACCAGCCTGGGTGACGACCGCAAGTTCCGGGGCGAACCCCTCGATGTGCGCCTTCTCCTTCTCGATGAAGCTCATCGGGATCAGCAGCGGGAAGTAAGCGTTCTCGTGCCCGGTGTCTTTGAACATCTGGTCGAGCTGGCGCTGCATATTCTCCCAGATGCCATAGCCCCACGGACGGATGACCATGCTACCCCGAACGGGCGAATAGTCCGCCAGTTCCGCCTTCAGTACCACCTCGTTGTACCAAGCCGCGAAGTCCTCGTCACGCGGGGTAAACTTCTTGCCATCAGCCATCGTCGTTATTCCGTTTTGCAGCGATTAGTTCTGCGTCCACACGGGCGTCATTCCGGATCTTGGCGATTGCCAGGGAGCCCGACAGGACGAAGAGAAACAAGGACGCACCGATCCACGTCGAGCGGAAGTCCCACGGGGTGATTCCGTTCAGGGCCCATGCGAGGACCACCCCGCCCACCATGGAGAGCCCAACGCCGCCAGAGATAATGAACAGCTCGAGCAGATCCAACCGCTTAATGGCTCGCCGCGTGACAATGCGCGCGCGCGCTGCGGCCTCCCGGTCGCCCGGCCCCGGCCCGGGGATCACACCAGCTCCGACAGCTGGATTTCACGCTCCTCGCCGGAAGACATGTCGCGAGCGACCACACACCCGCGCTCAAGCTCCTCGGGGCCAAGCACGAAAACGGTCTTAGCTCCTTCCTTGGAGGCGACCTTCATCTGCTTCCCCACGCCCTGTTCCTTTAGAGCGTATGCGACGCTGTGGCCGCGATCCCGCAGCACGTGCCCGATCCTCAGCGATTCAGCCCGCTGTTCAGAAGTCACCGGCACCAAGAAGTAGTCGAGCGTCCGCTCGTACTCCGGGAGGAGCCCGCGCTCTCGAAGAAGGTCTTCGAGCACGACATCGCCCATTCCAAAGCCGACCGCAGGCAGCGGTTCACCCCCCACGAGTTCGAGGAGGCCGTCGTAACGCCCTCCCCCGCAAATGGCTCGGAGTTCGCCCTTTCGGTCGAACAGTTCGAAGACGATGCCCGTGTAGTACGCGAGCCCGCGCACGATCCTAAGGTCTATCGACACGAAGTCACCCAGGCCCATCGCGTCGAGCGTGGCCACATACTCTCTGAGTCGTTCCAGCTCAGGAGCCACGTCGGGATGTCCGCCAAAGCTCTCCGTGAGTGCCTCGACTCCCGTCGCGCCCAAGAGCCCGCGGAGCGTCGCAATCTGGCCTTCGTCCAAGCCTGCCTTTGTCTGCAGCAACCCGTCAGCAGTGTCCTCCGGCATTCGCTCGATCTTGTCGATGATTCCAAAGGCCGCTGGCAGCCGGGCCTCCGTCACGCCCAGCGCCTGAAGAAGTGCACTCAGGAGGCGACGATCGGAGACCCGAGCCACGAAGTCTTCCGACGTCAGGCCAAGTTCCCGGAGCCCATCGATGGCGACCGCCAACACCTCCGCGTCAGCCGGCACCCCGCCCTCACCCACAACGTCGACATTCCACTGGAAGTGCTCGCGGAGACGGCCACGCTGCATTCGTTCATACCGGTAGAGCTGTGGCATCGAAAACCAGCGGATCGGCTTGCTCATGCCTCTGCTTCGGTCTCCCAGAATTCTCGCGAGCGACGGCGTCATTTCTGGCCGCATCGTGACGGTACGGTCGCCCTTATCCGTGAAATTGAAGAGCTGACCGACGATCTCCTCACCGCTCTTCTCCACGTAGAGATTGAGCGGCTCGAGCACGGGGCCGTCATACTCGGAAAAACCGTAACGACCGGCCACCCGTCGCCACGCTTCCTGGATGTGTGCGCGTAGTGCGAAGTCTTCCGGGGGAAAGTCCCTGAATCCGGGAAGCCTCGCGAAGTCCGAGTTAGCCATATGGCGCGGAATCTACCTCAGCTTCGGAGTGGGTCCAGCCCTAGTACGCTCATCGCGGAACCCACCGTGTGGACCGACCCTGTTACCACGACGGTCCCCCCGTGTGCTCGTTCCTTCGCCGTCTGCATCGCTTGGACAAAATCCTGCACGACCTGCACTTCGCCTGCAGCACCTACGCGGTGAGCCGCCGCACCCGGATCCCAACGTCGCTCCTCGGGAACCGAGGGAGGCTGGGTGAGGATCGCCGCGTCGGTACGAGCCAGAAGCTCCGGCAGCATGTTCGGCCAATCCTTGTCCCCCTGCACACCGATCAATCCAACGTGAGGCTGGGGCAGATCGAGTCGATCGAGCGTATCTACCAGCGACCGAATTCCCGCCGTGTTGTGCGCGACGTCAAAAATCCACGTACAACCGTCGATTTCCCGGATCTCATCGCGCCCCGGGTGCACCACCGTCGCGATACCTCCCAGAAGCGCCTCGCGCGTGGGCCGCATCGAATCGTCGAGCTGCTCCAGAACCCCTACGGCCAGCGCCGCATTCGCCGCCTGGTGGAAGCCGACGAGTGGCGTACTCAGCGCGACACTTCCCCAGCGCTCCGTCTCGATGCGCATCGACGTCGCGCTTGCCGTCACCTCGACGTCGGCGAGGGCACGCGGATCGACATGGATCATCGGAGCCCCGATCTCCCCGGCCATCTCCTGGAAGAGGTCTAGGATGATCGGAGAGATCTCCGCGGTCACGAACGGAACACCCGCCTTCATGATGCCCGCCTTCTCGCCAGCGATCTCCAGAAGCGACTCACCTAGGTATTCCGCGTGGTCCAAGGCAACGTTGGTAACGGCTGTGACTTCGGGTTGCACGACATTGGTCGCGTCGAGTCGCCCCCCGAGCCCGACCTCCATTACCGCAACCTCCGCCCCTTCCCGAGCGAATGCATGCATGGCGAGCACAGTGATCGCCTCAAAGAACGTGAGACCGAGCTCCAGGACTGGATCGAGGATCTCCTCGGCGTAGCGAACGACGCCCTCCTCCGGGAGCGGCTGGCCATCAATCAATAGCCGCTCGCGAAACGAGCACAGGTGAGGACTTGTGTAACAAGCCGTCCGCGTGCCATTCGCACGAAGGGCGGAGCCGACCATCGAGGTGACGGAGCCCTTTCCGTTCGTGCCGCCAATGTGCAAAGTCCGATAGGAAAGATGTGGGTTACCCAGCGCGGCCAGTGCTCGGGTTGTCCGATCGAGCCCCCAGTGCACCCCCGTTGCGAGCGGAGGGAAGAGACGAGCGACGAGTGGATCCGAAAACGGAAGGTCGAGTCGGTCCGGAGCCTGCGTGTTCCCCTCGGTCAGTCTTTCCACCCCGCGTACTGGTGGCGCAGAATCTTCGCCACCATCCCTTTGAGTTCTCGGCGATCGACGACCCGGTCTACCATGCCATGCTCGCAGAGGAACTCGGAACGCTGAAAGCCAGCGGGAAGCTCCTGCTTGATGGTTTCCTCGATGACCCGGGGGCCGGCAAACCCGATGAGTGCGCCCGGCTCAGCAATATTTACGTCACCGAGCATCGCGTACGACGCCGTGACTCCGCCGGTGGTCGGGTGCGTGAGGATCGAGACAAACGGGAGGCGCGCCTCATGGAGTCGCGCCAGCACCGTGGAGGTCTTGGCCATCTGCATGAGCGAATAGATCCCTTCCTGCATCCGGGCTCCGCCCGATGCGCTCACGATGATGAGCGGGGTCTTATCCTTCAAGGCTGCATGTCCGGCGCGGGCGATTTTCTCACCCACGACCGAGCCCATTGAGCCACCGATAAAATCGAAATCCATGACCGCCAGCGCCAACGGAATCCCGCTCAGTTCACCGGTCCCGGAGATCACCGCCTCTTCCTTGCCTTTCGCCTCTGCTGCCACGATCCGATCGAGATAGGGCTTCAGGTCGGTGAAGGTGAGCGGGTCGGAAGCGCGGAGCCCGGTGTCGAGTTCCCGGAACGTCCCGCTGTCGATCAGTAGACTCACATACGCGTCAGCCCCGATCCGCAGGTGGTATCCGCAGGTCGGGCAGACGTGAAGGTTCTGCGCGAGACGCTCACTGTAAAGAATCTCGCTACAGCCTTTGCACTTATCGAAAACGTCCGTGGGGACGTCGCGCCTATCCTGAGCCTTAAGGGGCTTTTTGTTCTTCCGGAACCAGGCCATCAAACTCCTGTGTCTACCGCGGGATAAAATGCACTGAGACAATGAGAACGCTCTGCCCAGCCCGAAGGCCGGCAGCTTCAGAGGCGTTCGTGTGTCACCCGAACTGCGATCGCCACTGCCACCCACGACATGAACAAAAAAGTCCCGCCGTAGCTCACAAACGGCAGCGGAATCCCGGTGATCGGCACCACCCCAATGGTCATGCCGATATTGACAAAAACATGGACCAACCAAGCACCGAAGATACCGAGCAGTACGAGGCCGGCAAAGACTTGGGACTCACCGAGATGGGACGCCATTCGCACCAGGCGAGAGAGAACGAAAGCGAAGGCAAGCAGGGCGAGTGCGACCCCGACAAATCCGAATTCTTCTCCCACGACCGCGAAAATGAAATCGGTGTGCTGCTCGGGAAGAAAGTCGAATCGTTTTTGAGCACCGGCGGTGAAGCCCTGCCCTCCGAACTCGCCACTTCCGATCGCCAGCTTGGACTGGATGACCTGATACCCGGCGCCACGCGGATCTACTTGGGGATCAAGGTACACCAAAATGCGATTCTGCTGGTATGCGGCGAGCGAGTCCCATAACGGCCTGGAAATCGTTGCTGTGGCAAAATTGGCTAAGATGACCGCGCTCGACTCTAAGAGAGAGAGTCGGTAGCGCATAAGAAAGAGACACCCAATGACGAACAGGATGTAGATCGACCAGATGCCTGTGGCGTACGAAAGGAACAGCCCCAGGACGGGGCTCGCACACAGAAGCAGGAGCCACACCGGGGTCGCCGCCCAGTAGAGCATGGCAAATAGGATTCCGACGAAGGCCAGCGCCGTGCCCAGATCCGGCTGCCTGAGCACAAGCATGAGAGGGACGGCGACCATCAGTCCCGGAGCCAAAAGCTCCTGAAGTGAATTCAGGCCTGCCTCCCTCTTTGCCAAGAGTTGAGCAAGGGCGAGGATCGTTGCGAGCTTGGCCACCTCTGCCGGCTGAAAGCTCAACAGTCCCAGGTCGATCCAGCTCTTCACGCCGGATGCAGTGCCACGCCCCTCTCCAATGACGAGTGTCACTGCCAGGAGGAGTATGGAGACTGCATAGGACGGAATTGCCGCCCACTCGATCCAGCGTAAGGGGACCCGGGACAACACGGAAAATGCCACCAAGGCGATCGTGAACCACTGAATCTGTCTGACCCAGGCTCGTTCCGTCACGACGTCGGGCACATGCACCTGCCCCGCCGAATAGATCATCGCGATGCCGAAGATCGACAGCCCGATGATGCCCCCCACGAGCTGGCGGTCGATTGCCCAGTAGCCAAAGAGGCGAATCACCTCGTGTCCCCTGGCCCGGGGGTAGCCCCCTGCGACGATGCGGCCGGTCGGGTCAGGAACGCCTCGGGGAAGCGCTCACGATACCACTGTGGAATCGGACCTGTGCTAATGTGATCCCAGTACGTCTGTACGGTGTCCACCGGGATCCCGTATTTACGCCTGAGATAGAAGTCGGCCGTTTTCGAAACGAGCGGTGCCGCCACTTGGCCGCCACTTGCCCCATATTCCACGATCGCTACGACGACGATCTCCGGGGGCTCCCCTGGAGGGCCAGCCAGCCCCGCGAACCAAGCATGGTCCTCTGCGAGGCCACGCACAGAAAGAGGATTCTGGCCCGTGCCTGTCTTGCCGACCAGGTCCCAATACTCGAGAGCTGTTCGTAAGTGTGCGGTGCCTCCGACCGCCGTCACTCGGCGCAGTCCCTCTTGGAGCGCCGCGATGTGCTCGGGCTCGAGGTTCAGCTCCCAGCCAACTCCCAAGTTGGCATTCTTAGCGATTCGAGGTGCGGGCGCAGATCCGTCCCGCGCGAGCGCGAGGTAGAACTGAGCCATCTTGAGTGGCGTCTGGGAGTTGGGACCCTGCCCGATCGCCAGATTCAACGTCTCTCCTTCACGCGGCCGATACCCCCAGTTGTCGACCCACCATTGGGGACTGGCTGGGAATACGCCACGACTCTCCTGGGGCAAGTCGATCCCGCACCGGCTCGCGAAGCCGATTTCGTTCGAGCGTACGAGGAGCCGTGAAAGGCCGATCCGCTCACCCAGCTGATAGAAATAAATGTCGCACGAGTTTCCGATCGCCTCGGCCAGCGTGTTGTACCCGTGTCCCTGGCGCTGCCAGCAATGGAAAAAACGATCGCCAAAGAAGTATGCTCCGGTGCACGGCTCCGGCATCAAATCGTCGGGAGTGACGACGCCGAGGTCCAGCGCAATCCCCGCCGACGCCAGTTTCCAGGTCGAAGCGGGCGCGTAGAGCCCGAGGACGGACCGATCAAAGAGGGGCTTCTGTTCGTCGGCGTTAAGCGCTGCCCACGTGATCTCGTCGATGCCCCCGATAAACAGATTCGGGTCGTAGCCGGGCGCCGAATAAAGCGCGAGAACGCCACCGTCAGCTGGATCCAGCGCGACGACCGCGCCGGACATCGAATCTGGAAAGATCTGTCGCACCCAATCCTGCAGCCCCTTGTCTAGGTTCAGGTGCAGGTCCTGACCCGGCTTAGCAGCACGAGACACTGCTCCACCAAAGTTGCCGACGATCCGGCCCCGAGCATCAAATTCCACCGTACGAACACCCTGCACGCCCTGGAGCGACGCTTCGTACTGTCGTTCGATTCCGACCTTTCCAACGATCATGCCCGCTTCGTAGACATCTTCCGAAAAGGCTTCTGAGTCCAGTTCTTCACGTGTGATTTCACCGATGTAGCCCGTCAGGTGGCCCGCTGAGCCGCCCAGTTGATATCGCCTGCGCGGACGCATTTCCACGTAGACACCGGAAAACTCCGTACGACGTTCCTCGAGAGCTGCGACGGCCTCGAAGCTCGCGTCGGTGTCGACCACGACCTCACGTCCGTACGCCTGCAGCGTCCGCATCACTGTCTCGATACGAGCATCCGAGAGGTGCATGTACTCCGCCATACGACCGAGTGTCGCGCGTACAGAATCGGCCGGCCCGGGCAGGATCGTGACCTGATAACCCGGCACGTTGTCTGCTATGATCTCGCCGTGCCGGTCGTAGATCGTACCCCGTGGCGCCGGGACAGGAAGCGTGCGAATCCGATTAGACACAGCCTTGAGCATCGCCTCTTCACCGCTCAGTACCTGAATGCGGAAAAAGCCGACCAGGAGGATGCCCACCAGGGCAGCGAGCCCCGCATAAGCTCCTAGGGCTCTACGCCTCAGTGCATGCGGATGGTGGATGTTCACTTATCTCTCCCAAGGCCTGTGACCATAGCCACGAGCACGCCAACCGGGACCAGATAAAGACTCGCGATGCCACCATCAACCAAGACCTCTTCCACGAACGGTTGCCTCTGCCCAGAGTCTACAGCGATCCAGTGAAAAAGATCGCGCGTCCATTTTCCAATAAAAACATACGACACGAGGAAGAAGCGGGAATCACCCACAAAGAGGTCGCGGGTGAGCGCCCCACCAATGCCAAGGATGGTCATAGCGACGCTATTCGCGCCGAAAGAGAGCACGCTAAGCGCATCCTCCAAAAGACCCCAAAAGAGTCCAAGCGACGCGGCCCTGCCGGTGCCGATCTCACGGGAAGCCAAGAGGAGACCCAGTGTGAGGAGATCTGGAGCTCCACCATCCATCGAGAAGCTCACATGCAGAAGCAGGTGAAGCGTGGCGAGCAAGGCCACGACCAACCACACCCTGGCGCTGACCGAACTACTCATGAAGCCCCCCCGCTCACGGACGCCCTGTCAGCCGCCGCAATCGAGTCGCCCGGCCAGATCCGAGTGGCATCGAGGTCGACGTCTCGGGTCAGGACCAGCACGTGAGTTGTAGACGCGGGGTCGACGAACGGGTCGAGCCAATAACTCTTCCTCCAGCTTCCCTCAGTGTCGAACACCTCTTGGGTGCGGCCGATCGGAATCCCACGAGGGAAGATCCCCCCTGCGCCACTCGTGACGACCCTAGAGGATCGCGCAACGGACTGGTTGAACGCGATTCCGTTGAGCACGAGGCGATCCGCTTCACGGAACTCTCCCTCCCATCTTTCAACGAGTCCGTAGGCGGACCCATCTTCGATCATTGCGCCCACGCGGAAATCTGGATGCGTCCAGTCCATACCCACGGCCTGTCGTGAACGCACCTCACGGATCACGCCGATCAAGCCGGCGGGTCCAACCACCGCAGAACCCTGGCGTAGTCCGTCCTCAGCTCCGACGTCCACGAGAAACATGCTCTCCGACCCTGGGGTTCCGGGACGAAGGACCGTGGCGGGTCGATACTGGGCACCGGCTCGCTCCCCGAGCACCAGGAGTTCACGCAGGGTCTCGTTTTCATCAACGACGGCGGCATGCGTAATCAGCATGAGTGTGAGTGAATCCACCAAGGATCGCATATCCTCCACCGCGACGCCCCGAAGTCTCGCGACTTCGCGACGCAGCTGCACCTCGGTAAAGGGCCTCAAGAACGAGGTCTGGAACACTCCAGCTATCTGCTGCTGGCTTCCCCCTGAAAGGAACATCGCCGAGAAAGCGAGCACGAGCACGACGCCCGCAACGAACAGTTCACGCTGCCGTCCGTTGGACTCCGGTTCTGGTGCGTAGGGCGGCACCCGTGCCTCCTACTGAACGAGAACCGTTCGGTATTTCGTCAGGTCGTCAAGAATCCGACCGGCACCGCGCACGACGCAGGTAAGCGGTTCCTCATCGACGTGAATAGGCAAGTTCGTCTCATGATGGATCAGCTTGTCCAGACCGCGAATGAGCGCACCACCACCCGTCATCATGATGCCCTTGTCGACGATGTCGGACGAGAGCTCTGGAGGCGTGATCTCAAGTGCGCGGCGCACCGCATCTACAATCGCCTGGATCGGCTCCTGGATACACTCGCGAATTTCCTGTGAGTGCACGACCACAGTCTTCGGTATACCCGAAACCAGATCCCTTCCCTTCACATCCATCTCTCGCTCTTCGCCGTAATCGAACGCGGAACCGATCTGGATCTTGATCGCCTCCGCAGTAGGTTCGCCGATGAGGAGATTGTAGTTCTTGCGCAGGAAGGTCACGATTGCGCGGTCCAACTCATCCCCGCCCACGCGGATCGAGGTGTCCGAAACGATACCCGACAGGGCGATGACGGCGATCTCGGTCGTGCCACCACCGATGTCGATCACCATGTTCCCGGTCGGAGTCTCAACTGGAAGACCAACTCCGATCGCGGCTGCCATCGGCTCATCCACCATATAGACGACTTTCGCGCCTGCTGACATAGCGGACGATCGCACGGCACGACGCTCCAGCTCGGTGATACCCGAGGGCACCCCGACAACCACGCGCGGTTTGATCCTGAAGATGCGCTTCGACGTGACCTGCTTCAGAAAATGCCGGAGCATCAGCTCGGTCACGTCGACATCCGCGATGACGCCATCCTTAAGGGGGCGAATCGCTTCGATTCCATCGGGCGTGCGGCCGAGCATACGCTTGGCCTCAAGGCCGATTCCCAAGATGCGCCGGCTGCCCTTTTCCATCGCAACGACAGACGGCTCATTCAGTACGATGCCCTCACCCTTCACGTACACGAGTGTGTTCGCGGTCCCCAGATCGACAGCGATGTCGTTCACGGGAATCAGGCTACCGGAGTTGAGCCAGTTGGTGAGTTCAGTTAGCAACGTGAGATAACCAGCGTAAGGTGTTCAGGCGTGGCATCTTGGCGCATCGAGGATGCCTGATGAACATACGTTTACAAAAAGCGTGATGCCAGTCTTGGTTTTTCGTGGCCCACCAATGGGCCCATTCCGTCCAATGTCATCGGGGTCAAGCGGTCCCTGTACTTCCGAATCCGCCCGCGCCACGTTCGGTATCGGTGACCTCGTCCACTTCCCGGACGACCGGCGTCTCGAAACGGGCGAATACCAGTTGAGCGATTCGCTCACCTCGCTCCAATGTGACGGGAGCCTGTCCTGTATTCTGCATGATGACCCGTAGCTCGCCCCGATAGTCGGGATCGATGGTGCCAGGGCTGTTGGGAAGCGTGATGCCGTGCTTGAGCGCGAGGCCCGACCGCGGCCGGACCTGACACTCTAAACCCTGTGGCAATTCCATTACGAGCCCGGTGGACACCAGGCGGATATCGCCGGGGGCCAGTGTCACGGATTCTTCGGCAGACCGGACGTCATATCCCACGGCCTGATCCGTAGCTCGTGCGGGTAACACCAAGTCCGGATTCGAAGCCAGCCTACGAAACGACACCTGAAATGTCATGCCGGCGCTGCCGGGAGCAGGAAGCTGTCGACGTCGTGGTACTCCATGCCGAAAGCATCGGCTACGGCGCGGTATGCGACCTTCCCGTGCACGACATTGACGCCGAGTTTGAGCGCCGCGTCGTCGCGGCACGCCTTCTGCCAACCCTTTCCTGAGAGAGCAACCGCATAGGGAAGCGTCGCGTTAGTCAGGGCTAGTGTACTCGTACGGGGAACGCCACCGGGCATGTTCGCGACCGCGTAGTGGATCACCCCGTCGACCGTATACACTGGGTCATGATGGGTGGTCGGCTTCATGGTCTCTACGCAGCCTCCCTGGTCGATGGCCACGTCACAAATCACAGTGCCGTCCCGCATGAGGCCGAGGTCCTCCCGAGTGATCAAGTTCGGAGCCTTTGCACCCGGAATCAGAACCGCACCGATGATGAGGTCCGCGTCCTCGACCTGCTTGCGGATCGCATATCGTGTCGAGAACAGCGTCTCAACGTTGGCGGGCATCACGTCATCGAGGTACCTGAGCCGATCAAGGTTGATATCCATGATCGAAACACGCGCACCGAGGCCGGCCGCCATCTTTGCCGCGTTGGTGCCAACAACACCGCCACCGAGGATCACGACCTTTCCAGAACGAACTCCCGGGACACCGCCGAGCAGCACGCCGAGACCACCCTGCGGCTTCTCCAGATACTTCGCGCCCTCCTGGACAGCCATGCGCCCCGCCACTTCGCTCATCGGCGTAAGAAGCGGGAGCTCGCGAGACGGCAGCTCGACGGTTTCGTACGCGATGGCGATCGCACCTGACGCGATGACCGCGCGGGTGAGGTCCTCATCCGCTGCGAAATGGAAGTACGTGAAGATCACCTGACCGCTGCGCATGCGAGGCCACTCGGAAGAGATTGGCTCCTTGACCTTCATGATCATCTCGGCCTTCGCCCAGACTTCATCGGCGGTCGTCAGGATCGTAGCACCCGCGCGCTCATAATAGTCGTCGGTGAAGCCGCTACCGAAGCCAGCGCCCTGTTCGATCACCAGTTCGTGGCCGGCATTCGTGAGCATCTCCGCGCCCGCGGGGGTCAGTGCGACCCGGTATTCGTCGGGCTTGATCTCTTTCGGTACGCCAATCAACATCTCGCTCTCGCGCGTTGTGGTTTGGTGATTTCAATTGGTCAGGACTTCGACGACGGCGGCGGGTCCGAGTCTCAATTCGAGGTGCCCAGCTGGGTCGTAGTGCCGCTGCGCGACACGGACGATATCATCCTCCGTTACCGCTTCGATCCGCGCAAGGACATCATCCAGCGTGCGGAACGGCTCTTCGTGCAAAGCGAATGATGCCAGTCGGTGGAGTCTGGCTCCGGTCGATTCGAGGGAGAGCATCACCTGTCCACTGACCTGCTGCTTGATTCGAGCCAGATCCGTCGCGCCGAGCCCTTCAGAGACGACGCGGTCGAGCTCTGAGCGAACGGCGTCAGCAGCGGCATCGGCATTGGCCGGACGCGTCCCGACGTATACGCCGACCACACCGGACGCGCCATAGAAGCTCTGGTAGGTGAAGACCGAGTAGCACAGGCCCAGCTCTTCGCGAACCTTCTGGAACAGTCGCGAGCTCATGCCGCCGCCCAGCGCCGCGGACAGCAGGACCACGGGAAACCGATCTTCATCAGCGTGCCCCGGCCCTTCTTTGCCGAAGACGATGTGTGTCTGCGCAGACGCTCGCTCGACGTTGCGGACGCCGGCATTCGTACTCCCCGATCCAGTCACCTCTTCCGTCCGCGTACCTTGCGGCACTCCATCGAAGTGAGAGGCTACCCGCTCAACGAAACCCTGGTGCTCGACGTTGCCGACAGCGGCGACGACCAAATTCTCGCCTACGTAGCGCGTGCCGTGGAGCTCGCGAAGTGTCTCAGCTGACATCCCAGTAACGGACTCATTGGTCCCAAGGATGGAACGCCCGTAGGGATGTCCGTTCCAAAGTTCTTCCGAATGCAGCTCGAAGACCAAATCATCGGGCGTGTCTTCTACCTGAGCAATCTCTTCGAGTACCACTTCGCGCTCCAGCCGGAGATCCTCAGCCTCAAGCTTCGGCGCCAGAACCAGGTCCGATAGCACATCGAGCGCGATCGGGAGGTGCTGGTCCAAGACCCGTGCCTGGTAGGAAGTGTGCTCCCTGCTCGTGTAAGCGTCGAGCGAACCTCCGAGCACCTCGAGAGAGTCCGCCAACTCGAGAGCCGATCGTTTTTCGGTTCCCTTGAAAACCATGTGCTCAAGGAGGTGACTTACACCGGTTTGCTCCACGACCTCGTGAGCCGCTCCCTGCCGAACCCAGACGCCGATCGCCGCAGAGCGCATTCCAGGAATGTGCTCGCTGAGGACACGGACGCCGTTGTCCAGTCGGGATTCCCGCATCGCATCGTCTGGGGCGGCCTGTTCCACTGGCGCAGACGCCAGAGAGGGCACGGGCCTGTGCCCGTGCCCTCTCGACCCTTCCATCCCAATCACGTGATTCATCGGTGCCTCGGGTGCATCTGCTGAGCCGAGGGCGTCAGCCTTCAGCACCGTCCTCACTGTCCGCCGCACCGCCACCGGCTTCGGCAGCAGCGTCTTCGGCCATCGCAACCTTCCGCGACAGACGGAGACGGCCCTTCTCATCGATCGAGAGGAGCTTCACGCGAACGATGTCACCCTTCTTGACGACGTCCTCGGTGTTCTCGACCCGGTCATCGGCCAGCTCAGAGATGTGGCAGAGCCCCTCCGTACCAGGCATGATCTCGATGAAGGCGCCGAAGGTGGTCGTGTTCTTGACCGGACCTTCGTAAATGCGGCCGACCTCGGGATCCTTCACGATCGCCTCGATCATCTCGCGAGCCCGTGTACCGGCCTCACTGGAGACGGCGGCGATCTTGATGATGCCAGAGTCATCGATGTCGATCGATGCGCCAGACTCTTCCTGAATGGCCCGAATCGTCTTGCCCTTCGGTCCGATGATCTCACCAATTTTCGACGGGTTGATCTGGATTGCAACGATCCTTGGTGCATAGTCGGACATCTCGTCACGGTGCGTGTCGAGCGCCTTGGCCATCTCGCCGAGGATGTGCATCCGGCCCTTGTTGGCCCGGGTCAGTGCCTCAGAGAGGACCTCAACCGTGAGGCCTTCGATCTTGATATCCATCTGGATGGACGTCACGCCCTCAGTCGTTCCGGCAACCTTGAAGTCCATGTCGCCGAGAGCATCCTCAATACCGAGGATATCGGTCAGGATAGCGACTTCATCGCCCTCCTTGATCAGCCCCATGGCGACACCGGCACACGGCGCCTTAATCGGCACACCTGCGTCCATCAGCGCCAGCGAGGCCCCACAAACCGACGCCATCGAAGACGAACCGTTCGACTCGAGCACGTCCGAGACGATACGGATCGTGTAAGGGAAGTCATCATACTCCGGCAGTAATGGCTGGATCGCCCGCTCCGCCAGGTTCCCGTGACCGATCTCGCGACGAGACGTGCCGCGGAACGGACGCGCCTCGCCGACGCAGAACGGCGGAAAGTTGTAATGGAGCATGAACGACTTCTTGATCTCTTCACGAGAATCGATCGAGTCGATCCGCTGTTCGTCACGCGATGTGCCGAGCGTAATGACTGCGAGTGCCTGCGTCTGTCCACGCGTGAACAGCGCCGAACCATGCGTCCGCGGAAGAATGCTGACTTCAGAGTTGATGGGCCGGATGTCGTTCACCCCACGACCATCGGCGCGAACACCGTTGTCCAAGATGTTGCGACGCATCGTGCTCTTCTCAAGTCCGTACACGACCTCGCCGATCATCTTGGCTTGATCGGCGTACGCCTCATCCTCAGCCGTCAGCGTTTTGATAACGTCGGACTTCACGACCTTCATGGCTGCGCCGCGCTCGTGCTTGTCGGCAATCTTGAGGGCCTCCACGACCGGTGCGGCAGCGAGTCCCTCGACCTTGGCCTTGAGATCTTCGTCGGGCAGAATGGCGGACCACTCCATCTCCGGCGCGCAGCGACCTTCGATGAAATCAGCCTGCATCGCGCAGATCTCTTTCACGGCCTCATGCGCGAGCGTGAGACCTTCAAGAATCTCTGACTCAGGGATCTCGAGCGCCCCGCCTTCGACCATCGTAATGGCGTCGGCGGACCCGGCAACAACGAGGTCAATGTCCGAGTACTCAAGCTGCTGGAAGGTCGGGTTCACGACCCAGTTGCCCTGAATTCGCCCAACGCGGACAGAGGCGACCGGCGTATGGAATGGCGCCGGTGACATGTTCAGCGCGGCAGAGGCGCCAAGAAGCGCCAACGTGTCTGCGTCATTTTCCTGATCAGCCGAAAGGATGAAGCACGTGACCTGGGTCTCGTGCTGGAATCCGTTCGGGAACAAGGGCCGAATCGGCCGATCGATCTGGCGAGCGGAGAGGATCTCCTTCTCGCCGGGGCGACCCTCACGCTTGAAGAATCCGCCCGGGATCTTACCGGCCGCGTAGGACTTCTCGCGGTACTCGATCGTCAACGGGAAGAAGGGGAGATGCGTGGGACGATCCTGCACTGTTACAGCGCATAGCACGACGGTGTCGCCATACTGAACCAGGCACGAACCCTGCGCGAGCTTGGCCATGCGGCCCGTCTCGAGCGAGAGTGTGCGCCCATGGAACTGACGCTCCATTTTGTGAATCATGTTGCTCTACTCACTTCGTATCGGACGAGGTCTTGCCCCGCCCTTGGATTGAACGCCGAAGTGCGCAGGGGATCCGGAAAAGAGAGCGACCGCCGCAAGGGGGGCATGCAACGCACGAGCCCGTTATTGCAGCGAATGTTGTAGGCCGTCTCTCACCCGAGGCTCCGTGCCTTCGGCTGAATACCGACTCCGGTCGCAGAGTGCGACCGCGCCGGGTACTTCTAGTGACGCAGGCCTAGATCCTTGATAAGGCTGCGGTACTGCTCGACGTCGCCCTTCTTGACGTACTCAAGGAGTCGTCGACGACGACCGACCATCTTCAACAATCCCTGACGGGAGTGATGGTCTTTCTTATGCGTGTCGAAGTGCGTCCTGAGGTCGTCGATCCGCGCGGTGATGATTGCGACCTGGACCGGAGCGCTGCCACGATCATTTTCGTGGAGCTGGTACTTCTTAATCACGTCTTCTTTGACGATCGCCATGGGCGTCGTGCCTCCTCGAGAGTCCGATGCTGCAAGGGAAGCGAAAGCTGTACACCCGGTCGATCCGGATGGTCTTTCGTAGTTCAGTCCAAAAAGCTAGGCAAACCTGAAGTGGTCGTCTACCGGTGCAGCAACTGCGATAACTAGAGCATGATCAGTGATTCGCGAGGATCTTCCGCGTCTGATCGACGTCACACCGAATCTGGGCGACAAGGGCCTTGACGCTCGAAAAGGGTTCGATCGGCCTCAGGTGCTTCACGAAGTCGACGCGCACCTCCTCTCCGTAGATGTCGCGGTCGAAGTCGAGGAGGTGAAGTTCCACACTTGGCGGCGAACCCTGGAAAGTGGGCCTTGGACCAAGGTGTAGCGCCCCCGACCATGTGCCTGAGCGGAGCACACCCCGCACGGCGTAAATGCCCTCTGGCGGAATCAGTTTGTCGCCACCGGAAGTCTGAAGATTTGCAGTGGCGAAACCGAGACCCTTGCCCCGCCCTTCGCCACGGACCACGACCCCTCGCAGAGAATAGGGCCGGCCAAGACACGCGGACGCGCCCACCATGTCGCAGTTATTGATCAGACTGCGGATCCTAGACGACGAGACGGCCTCGCCCTCCGCCAGGATTGGCTCGACCACGTCTACATCGAAGTCGAGCTCTCTGCCGATGTCACGAAGTGCGTCCGGGCCACCCTTACGATCCCGGCCGAAACCATGATCGTATCCGATCACGAGCTCCTTCACGCCGAGACGGCCTACCAGGATCTCTTCGACGAAGCGCCTCGGCGTGTACTTCGACAACGCCTCGGTGAAGGAGATGAAAACCGCATAATCCAAACCACTTTCCGCCAGGATTTCCTTCTTCTCCATCGCCGTAGTGAGCAGTGGGGGCGCGTGCTCGGGGCGCACGATCCGGAGTGGGTGTGGATCGAAGGTGACGAGAACGCTCCTGCGGTTCGTCGCCTCAGCTCGGCGGCGAATCTCCTGGAGTACCGCCCAGTGTCCCAGGTGGACGCCATCCAGATTCCCCACCGTGACAACAGTGCCGCGATCCGACGGGACGCCAGGTGGATAAGTCCACTGGATTGGTGTCATGCCGGGAATACCTTGCGAGGCCGAATCACCCCGTCGTCAAGTTCCGCGATCGCGAGAAGGTCCTCTCCAAAAGAAATCGCGACTCGGTCAGCCGATCTCCCCTCGCCTTCTCCTGCGATCCGGATCCGCTGGCCCTGGAGCAGGCGCGCGGCATGTTCGTCTTTGAGCGTGATGCCTTCGAGATGGGCCATCGCCGCAATCGGGGCCACACGAGCTCTCGCAACGACAGTTTCGTCGGCGAGTTCATCCATCGAGACCGCGTCCTCGATACGATACTGGCCTACCGAGGTCCTCCGGAGTTCGGTCAGATGAGCGCCGACACCGAGCGCCTCGCCAAGGTCCCGCGCGATCGCGCGGATGTACGTCCCACTTGAGCATCGAACACTGAAATCTACGTCCGACCCATCACAGGAGACGAGGTCCGCTTCGTGAATGGTCACGTCCACCGGAGGCAGCTCGACGTGCTCTCCTTTCCTCGCTCGGCTATACATCGCCTCGCCGTCCACTTTCTTGGCCGAAAACTGAGGTGGCACTTGCTGAATGGCACCAACAAGCTCGGCCAGGACCTGTCGAATCGCGGCCTCATCGACGGAGGACGCGTCTCGTTCAACCATCAGGGACCCGTCACGATCAAGCGTGTCCGTCGTCACGCCCAGACGAGCCGTAGCGTGATAGGTCTTGGACATCCCAGAGAGATATTCCGCGAGGCGGGTCGCCCTCCCAATGCAAAGCAAGAGCAGACCGGACGCAAACGGGTCCAGTGTACCCGTGTGGCCGACACGCCGTGTGCCCAGCGCGCGGCGCGCCGCCGCTACGACGTCGTGAGAGGTGGGACCGACCGGTTTGTCGACCGGCAGGACGAAATCGCCGGCAGCTAAGTTCACGCGTTCCCGGCCTCGGCCACAGCGTCCTGGTCGACCGAGTCAACTGCGGCTTCACGGGTGTCCGTTTCGTCCGACTCCGAGCCGGCTTCCGTCACATTGCTCGCCTCAGGCAAAACCTCCAACAGGACCTGATCGATCCGCATCGCACCCTCGTAGGACCGATCTTCACGGAATCGAAGCTCCGGCACCTTTCGAACGTGGAGCAGTCGGCCAAGGACAGACCGCAGGAAGGGTGCGGCAGCTTCAAGGCCTTTGAGGGTTTCGACCACGGCGGCATCACCACCCATGTCCCGCACGAAGATTCGCGCGGACCCTAGGTCGCGAGCCACCTCGACCCCGGTGATCGTGACAATTCCGACCCGAGGGTCACGTACCTGGGTGCGGATCAACTCTGACAGCTCACGCTTCAGCTGCTCATTGAGTCTCGCGATTCGTTTGCTCATCTCAATACACCTCGCGCCGAACGCGGACGATGATGGCACCACCATGGACTTCAACGAAGCCATCCACCTTGGACAGCGTCGACTCCGCGATCCGGTCATCGCCCGCCACGAGGGCGAGAGATAACTCAACTCGGGTGGCGATATCCTGAAAGCCCGTTTCAGCTACCGACACCTTGAACTTCGCCTGGAGACGATCCCCGGGCGACTGACATCCGGAAAGCGACAACTCCCGCGACTGCGAAGCCACGACCATCGGTCGCTCGGCTCGATCAGGTAGAGCTGGCGAGCGTCCGGGCGACCTCCTCCACGGAGTAGGCCTCGATGACGTCGCCGACCTTGATGTCGTTGAAGTTTGCGATCCCGATACCGCACTCGAAGCTTTCACGGACTTCCTTGACATCGTCCTTGAAACGCTTAAGGGAAGAGATGGCTCCGTCGTAGACCACCACGCCGTCTCGAATGAGGCGACCGTGCGCCTTCCTATCGATTCTACCATCGATGACGTAGCAACCCGCGATGGTACCAACCTTGGAGACGCGGAATGTCTCGCGGACCTCGGCAGCTCCCTCGACCGTCTCTCGACGCTCAGGCGTGAGCAGACCTTCCAGGGCGGCGGTGATGTCGTCCACCGCTTCGTAGATGACGTCGTAGACATTGATCTCGATGTCTTCTCGCTCAGCAGCCTGGCGAGCAGCCGTCTGAGGCCGAACCCGGAAGCCCAGGATCACAGCGCCACCCGTCTGGGCGAGCAGGATATCGGACTCGTTGATCGCTCCGACACCACGGTGAAGAATTTCCACCCGTACTTCGCTGGTTCCCAGTTGCTCGAGCGAATCGGAAAGGGCCTGCACGGAGCCGTCAACATCACCCTTGATGACCAGTGGCAGGCTCGAAACCTGTCCGGCAGCGACGAGCGCGCCGAAGTCCCCAAGCTTAACGCCACGTTCACGGATACGGAGTTGCTTCTCTCGGTCGAGCCGCTGGCGCGTCTCCGCGATCTCTGATGCTGCCGTCGGGCTCATCGCCTGGAACGTGTCTCCCGCTTGCGGGACGCCGCCCGCACCGAGCACCTGCACCGGTGTCGCCGGTCCAACTTCCTTGATGGGCTGTCCACGCTCGTCGAGCAGGGACCGGACCCGGCCGTCGAACATGCCGCAGATGAACGAGTCTCCGACCCGCAGCGTTCCCTTCTGCACCATGATGGTGGCAACAGCACCCTTCCCTTGGTCGAGCCGAGCTTCGATGACAGTTCCGTAAGCGTGGCGATCTGGGTTCGCCGTGAGCTCGAGGAGATCAGCCTGCAGCAGCACCTTTTCGAGAAGGTCGTCGATTCCCGCTCCCGTCTTTGCTGAGACCTCCGAAACGAGCACGTCTCCTCCGAAGTCCTCGACGTTGACGCTGTGTTGCAAGAGCTCCTGCTTCACCCGCATGGGATCAGCAGCTGGGAGGTCACACTTGTTGATCGCCACGATCATCGGCACGCCCGCGCTCTTGGCGTGACTGATGGCCTCGATCGTCTGGGGCATGACCGAGTCATCGGCCGCGACGAGCAGAATGACAATGTCTGTGACGTCTGCACCACGGGCTCGCATCGCGGTAAACGCCGCGTGACCCGGGGTATCCAGGAAGGTGATGCTGCGGTCGTTCGGCAGATCAACGTGGTACGCACCGATGTGCTGCGTGATACCACCTGCCTCTCCCGCGACCACGTTAGTAGCGCGGATGTTGTCCAGCAGCAACGTCTTACCGTGATCGACATGACCCATCACAGTAACGACGGGGCGGCGCGGCTTAAGGTCGGCCGGATCGTCGGTGTCTTCCTCTATCTCCGCCTCGGCAACGTACTCTTCTTCTTTGACGACTGTAAAATTGAACTCCTCGAGCAGGAGTTCAATCTGGTCGAAGTCGAGGCGCTGATTGATCGTCACCATCAAGCCAAGATTCTTGAACGCGGAGCCGATGATCTCTGTCGAAGTAACATCGACCAGTTCGGACAGCTCGGCCACGGTTAGGAATTCATTGACCCGAACCGTGCGCCGTTCTCTCTCCTGCTCCTGCTCCTGCTCCTGCTCCTGAGCCGCACGCTCCTCGACGCTCAGTCGTCCTTTCTTCTTGCGCTTCTTGCTGCCGCCGCTCTTGAGCTCGGCCATAACGCGCTGGATGTTGGACTGTACAGAGGCCTGATCGACGCGCTGCCGCCCCTTCCCCTTCTTTTTGTCGTTCCGCTCTCGCTGCCCGTCAGCGCTGTAGCCTTGGGCCTGAATACGAACCTGACCTGCGGGACCGGCAGTCGCCGCTGGCGCAGGGGCCGGACGACGAATCGTCCGCACCGGACTATTGAACTGCCCGCCACGGGCCGGCGCGAGTCCGGCTTTGTCCTCGGCGGACTCCCCCTCAGTAGCTTCCGCGCCCGGCTCAACCTCAGTCTCCGTAGGCGCTCCTGTGTCCGACCCGGCTAGAGGATCTGTCTCCGGCTCGACCGCTTCGCGCGCGGCCTCAACCGGGGGCGCCTCATGGATCACCTCGACCGGCTCAGCTTCGGCAGCGACCTCGACGTTGTCTCCCGCAGCATCGCCTCCCGCCTCGGCGCTTGCCACAGCTTCCCGCCCTGCAGCCTCGGTCGCTTCGTCGTCCGCAACCTCGTCCGCATCGTCGACGGCCTCGGCAGCAACGGCCTCGTCGACGGCAACCGGCTCAGTGGGCTCATCGACCTCGGGCGCAGGCTCCGGCTCACGGCGACGACGGCGCGTCTTCTGGGTAGGCGCAGCATCTTCCATGGCCGAGCGAATCGCATCGGACGGATCTTTATGACCCGCCCGGCGTTCCCGCTCCATTTTCGCGAGGACCTTCGAGACCTGACCGTCCGTGATCGGCGCATCCTCGTCGGCAACGGGAATCCCCATATGCCGCAGGAGCGCGATCAGCGCGTCTGGTCCGACGTTCAGGTCGTCCGCTAGTTCAAATACCTGCATGCTGTCGTTACGCCTCCACCGCGTCGGTGCTGCTCTCGTCTCCGGAACTCTTGAGTTCCGCAACGAGTTTGTCTGCCAGTGAGCGATTAGTCACAGCCACCGCTGAAAGCGGAGCGAGACCAACCGCCGCACCCAAAGTGTTTCGATCACCCAGAACAGCCTGGGGGATCGTTCGGTCATGCAACGTCGTCCGTATCTTGTCCAACTGGACGCTCGATGCGTCCCCTGCCATCAAAATCAATCGGGCCTCGCCCTCGCGGATTGCCCGGCGCACTGCATCCGTACCTGGAGCAACTGCGCCGGCCCGGCGAGCCAAGCCCAAGAGCCGGAACACGCTAGTCGTCCGACTCGCCATCGCCGTCAGGGCCTTTCCCTGCCCCTTCGTTCCCTGCAGCGGCATAAGGCTCCGCCACCTCAGCTTCTTCGTCAGCCGCAGCGGCAACCTCTGCCTCTGGTTCTTCCACGACCGTCAACTCATCAATGAGTTGAAGGAGGCGGTCCGCATCTTCCTCGCCAAGTCCCTTGATTACAAGGAAATCTCGGCGTTCCAGGTCGATGATCTGAAGAAAAGTATGATATCCGACCTCAGAAAGAGCCGCCAGCACGGCGGGCATGAGATCGAGCTCTGATAGAGGGAAATCAGCGGTCTCATATTCGTTGTCGTCCAACGACTCATCGACGAAGGCAGTAAGGTCTTCGCCCCGCTCCAACCACTCGCGGGATCCATACAGATCGATCTGCCAACCAATGAGCTGCGAGGCCAACCGTACGTTCTGTCCATTGCGGCCGATTGCAAGGGACAACTGATCCTCGTCCACGATCGCTGTGATAACCCGTCGCTCGTTGTCACTGAAAACCTTGGACACACGGGCCGGGGCCAGTGCCCGCCGCGCAAACACCTCAGTTTCAGGATGCCACGGGACAATATCAATCCGCTCCCCGCCGAGTTCGTTGACCACGGCCTGAACACGTGAGCCCTTAAGGCCAACGCACGCACCCACAGGATCGATCGATTCATCGCGACTGTACACCGCAATTTTCGTCCGCCCACCGACTTCCCGTGAGATCTCACGGATCTCGACGATACCTTGGTGGATCTCCGGGACTTCCAAGTGAAAGAGCGCGGTAACAAAGAGAGGATCGGCGCGCGACAAAATGAGGCGAGGCCCTTTGGGCGTCTCCTCGACTTTCTTCAAAACTGCGCGAATTGGATCGCCCTGGCGGAAGCGCTCTCGGGGATTTTGATCCTTCCACGGGATGATCGCGTCTGCATCACGAGCCCGGTTCAGCATTACAACCAGCTTGCCGCGCTCGATCTGCTGCAGCTCACCGGAGAGGAGGTGACCGATCTGATCGGCGAACTCGTCGCGGATCCGCTCGCGCTCGTTCTCACGAACACGTTGAATTATGCGCTGCTTCACGGCCATGACGGCGTTACGTCCGAAGTCCGCGAATACTACGGAGACTTCCATGACATCACCGACCTCGAACCCTTCGTCGCCCCAACGCGCCTCTTCGAGTGAGATCTCGATCGCAGGGTCTTCAACTTCTTCAACAACCCGACGCAACACGACCATGTCGAAGTCGCCCGTCTCTTCATTGATATCGATTTCAGCCTGAACGGTCGCACCATACATCCGCGCGAGGCCGGCAAGCATGCCGTCCTTCACCAGATCTGTCATCTCCTCTTCGGAGAGACTCTTGGTTGATGCGATGTCCTGGAAAGCCGCAACAATCTGAGCCGCGTTCGCCATTTTTTGTCTCCTCACTTCCACGTGAACACGAGGTGGGCCTTCCGGATCTCTGATCGCGGAACACTGACCTCTTCACCATCGGAGAGTCGGAGCCGAACCGATTCGGTATCGGTGCCGGCGTCTTCCAACCCCATCAATTCCCCCTCGAGACGATTGCTGCGACCGAGCAGGGCCTGTTTTCCCATGACTGCGACCTTCTCCCCCCGGAACCGTTCGAAGTCCCTTGCCCGCACCAGCGGTCGATCGACCCCCGGTGAGGACACTTCCAGAACGTACCGTTCCGACAGATCCCTGTGCTCATCCAACCATGATTCGAGGGCTCGGCTCACCTTCGCACATTCGTCGACCGAGACTCCTTCACCTGGAACCGAATCCAGTCGGTCGATACGGAGCTTCAGCATCGGACGCTGTCCACTGCCACCCCACCGGACCTCGACGAGCTCGTATCCGAGCTCTTCAACTCTCAGATCCAACTCTCGATCGATCCCCGAAACGGCCCGCACTCGACCTCCTATCAACAAGCAGGGGCACGTCACGGATGCGACGAACCCCAGTCTACAGCGAACAAAAAAGCGGGGGCGACCAACTCCCCCACTTCGATAAACCGCCGCGGAACAGCGGCCAAAGCGAACGCGGAATATAGAGGAGGCCCGGAACGCGCTCAAGCCTCAGCGTTGCGGACCTCTACTTCAGGGCATCTGGGTGGTCAGGGAGCGGGGTTGCCCTCCGATTCAGTCGCAGCAGCGTCCACGGACGAGTCCTTCGCACCCTCGTCGGTTGCAGCGCCAAACACGCTCCTTTCCAGAACGCTGACACGGTCCCGAATACTGTCCATCGCACCCCGCACAGCCTCGACTTCTGCCTGATTGGCGAAATCGAGCTTCTCTTTAGCTTCCCCCGCAGCAGTTTGAGCCTTTTCGAGCGTCTCTTTCAAGACCTCTTTGGCCCGATCCGTAGAGAGATCCCCGCGTCCACGCGCTTCCTTGATCGTCTCTTCGAGGGTGTCCTTGAACGCGTTGAGGACTCCGATACCCTGCCGTATCCCGTCGCCCATGCGACCACTACCCGCGCCGTCGTCCTTCCCTTCGTCCGAGCCTTCCTTACTCGCGGACTCGTCAGAGTCGCTCTTCTGCTCCTCGGTCATTGGGCCGTCCTCTGGTTGGTGGTTCTACCGGGGTCCCTACATCCGCCGGTCAGCGGCAGATTCAGGAGGGGTCAGTGTGCTGGTCCTCGCTCCGGGTGATCGATGCCCCGATCCCGATGAGCCGCTCATCAATGCGCTCATAGCCACGTTCGATCTGCCGAATGTTGTGGATCGTACTGGAGCCCTCGGCACCAAGCGCCGCGATAAGCAAAGCCATCCCGGCCCGAATATCAGGGCTTTCGACAACCCCGCCCTTCAGGGGACTGGGGCCGACGACCACAGCCCTGTGCGGATCGCACAAAATAATTGAAGCGCCGAGACCTACGAGCTTGTCAGTAAAGTACATGCGAGATTCGAACATCTTCTCGTGAATCAGCACCGTACCCTGGCATTGGGTCGCCGCCACGAGCGCGATCGACGTCAGGTCAGCCGGGAAAGCCGGCCACGGCCCGTCGTCGATCTTTGGGACCGCACCGAACGCATCCTGCTGTACACGATGCTCGCGCGATCCATAGACATGTAAGTCTTCTCCGTCGATCTCGCAGTCGATTCCCAGTCGGCGGAAACCTATCAAGGTCGAGTCCAGATGCTCGACCGGCGCCCCTTCAATCGTGATATCACTACCCGTTACCGCAGCGAGGCCTATGAACGACCCGGTCTCAATATGATCCGCTCCAACACGGAAATGGGCTCCGTTGAGCTCACTCACCCCTTCAATGGTCAGACGATGCGTTCCGATTCCGGAAATTCGAGCGCCCATGAGGTTCAGTAGATTACACAGGTCCTGAACATGAGGCTCCGCTGCGGCATTCCGAATCGTGGAGACGCCCTCGGCGAGCACCGCCGCCATGACGGCGTTTTCAGATCCGGTAACAGACGGCTCATCAAGAAAGAAATCCGTTCCCACAAGTTTTTCCACCTGAATGGAGAAGCCTCCGTTCAGGGACACTGTCGCTCCTAGCGCTTCAAAGGCCAGGAAGTGTGTGTCCATACGCCTCCGACCAATCACATCCCCGCCGGGCGGGGGCAGCTCGACATGCCCGAAACGCGCGAGTAACGGGCCGGCCAGCAACACTGATGCCCGGATCTTGCGAGCGAGGTCGACGTCCACCGGATTATCGCGGATGCCTGACGCGTCGACGGTCACTTGATTCGCACCGGTCCAGCTGACGACGGCCCCGAGTGACTCGATGATCTGAAGAAACGTCTCCACATCGCGGATCCGTGGGACGTTGTCCAACGTGACGGGCTCGCTTGCGAGCACGGTGGCTGCAAGGCATGGAAGCGCCGCGTTCTTGTTCCCTGCGGGGCGAATGCGGCCAGAAAGCCGTCGCCCTCCCTCGACTAGAAAGGTCCCCATGGTATCCGTGAATCGGGGTGAAAAGAGCGTGGACCGGAAGCTGCGAGCACTACCCACGGCCCCGGTCTAGGGAAGCCCAACATACCCATGCCTGCAACGCACTGCCAACTGACCCGTCATCACTCCCATCCACCTTGCGAACAGCCCGCCGCCGGTGGGCCGTTTGCCCAGTCCGGCAGTGCTAAGAACCGTTCTACACGATGCGTGCCGTGTAATCGTCAGTTATATTTTAGACATGCTCCAGCTGACAATTCTCGGGCTGATTCAAGTGCCCACCGGCCCACTCGCGATCTCCACAGCAGCGCAGGTTGCCGAGGTCGTGATTGCAGGGGCTATCCTCACCCTCGCGATACTAAGCACGATCACGTTTTACAGGGTGAACTCGATCATCAGTGAAGTGAGAAGGGCCGCGCATCAGAGCCTAGGGCCCGTTTCGGACCGTGCCCGTTCCATTTCGGACAACGTGGATTTTATAACCCAGTCGCTCAGATCCGACGTAGAGCAGCTCAGCTCCTCCGTAACGGCGCTCTCTGGACGACTGCACCTCGCCTCCGAGCAAATGGAGGATCGAGTCGAAGACTTCAATGCCTTGATGGAAGTCGTGCAGGGCGAAGCTGAGGGAGTATTCCTCGATACCGCCTCTACGGTCCGGGGTGTGCGGGAAGGCGCTCGGGTGATCTCTGAAGGGGCGGCAACTCGCACGCCGTCACCTTCGCCTTGCCCCAACGACGTCGCCCAACACGATGCGGACACAGGCACGGGACAAGGGCCCGATCATCCAAAAGACACAACGCACGCACCTACCGCGGCCGATTCGGCAGGCGATCTCCTCGGCGAGGCCTGACATCAGGCAGTTCGTTGTGACGATGGCACTCGGGCTTACAACCGCGCTCGCTTGGCTCGCGCTGGTGCCGGAGCCAGTGGCGGCATGGGGGCCCGCAACACACGTCGCACTCGGAGAGGCGGTTCTCAGCTCACTCTACCTGATCCCACCCGCGATCCGGGCGATCATTGAGCGGTACCCCGTGCACTTCCTCTATGGCTCGGTTGCAGCAGACATTTCCTTCGCGAAAAAGTACGTCCCGGAGGGTCGTCATTGCCACAACTGGCACGTGGGCGAAGAGATTCTCGCTGGCGCACAATCCGATCGCTTGAAGGCAGCTGGCTACGGATATCTGGCCCATTTAGCGGCCGACACAATCGCCCACAACTTCTTCGTACCACGGCAGCTCCTTTTTACGAGTACTACCCAAGCTCTGGGCCACGCGTACTGGGAGCACCGAATGGACATGCATGTCGGTGAGGAGTTCCTCTCCCTTGCTCGGCATGTAGTCGTGGATCATGACCACGGAGAGGTCGACGAGCTCCTTGATGACGTTCTAAGTTGCACTGTCTTCAGCTTCGGCACGAACAAACGACTGTTTCGCGGGATGATCCGATTCCAGGGTCACGAGCGGTGGCCGCAGGTCTTTGGGCAGGTCCTCGCCAACTCTCGTTTTGACCTGCCCAACCCGGTTGTGGATCAGTACTTCGAGCTCGCATTCGAACACATCGTAGGATACATGCGCGACCGGGCGACCTCCCCCGCCGGCCAGATGGACCCGGTTGGAGATCTGAATCTCAAGCTGGCAAAGAAGGTTCGCCGTCGCGCGATGTCCGACCACACGGCCAACCACACGGAGGTGCTGGCCCAAATGGCTGACGGATTCTTTGCGATGCCCACTGCACCGCTCCGGTACTGGCCTCAGATCGAAAACGCCGAGTTCGCCTCGGGGATCAGCTCCAAAACCACAGCCGGGCGGACGATCATTCCCTGTCCCTCGGAACCGGCCCAGATCAGTCCGAACCGTTGAGCCGGAACTGTAACACCTCATTCACCTGTCGAGGATCGGCCTTGCCTTGCGACGACTTCATCACTTGGCCAACTAGGAATCCCAGGAGGCGCACTTCCCCTTTTCGAAAGCGCTGCACTTCGATCGGGAACGAGGTCATCACTCCCTCGACCCACCCAGTTACGACCGAATCGTCTCTTATCTGTTGAAGTCCCGACGCTTCGACCACATCCACAGCCGACCGGCCCGACGCGGCCATAGTCTCGAGCAGACCCCTGGCCACCACATCCGAAATCGTGCCGTCCGCCACAAGACCGATCAGTTGCCCCAAGGCCTCAGGCCGGAGGGCGAATGACCTGGGTGTCTCGGAACGAGCCTTCATCAATGCCTGCACCGGACCCATAATCCACTTTGCAATGGTGCCGGCATCGCCCGTCTGCCCAACCACGTCCTCGAAGAAATCAGCCCCCTCGCGTGTCTGCGTAAGCACACCCGACTCATACGCAGTGAGCCGATACGAGCCTTCGAATCGGGCGCGACGGTCACGAGGGAGCTCCGGCACAGCAATGTTTGCCCAGGTCAGCAAAGAGGGTGCGAGAACGAGCGGTGTTAGGTCCGGGTCAGGAAAGTACCGGTAGTCTTCGCTGTCTCCCTTCGACCGCATTGACCGAAGTGTTTCCTCATGGTCGTTCCACAGCAGACTCTCCGATCGCACCTGTCCCCCTGATTCGAGCACTTCTGTCTGGCGCTCGATCTCTAGATGAAGCGCCTTTTCCACTCCTGAAAAGGAATTCACATTCTTGATCTCGGTCTTCGTGCCGAGGGCGGATGCGCCGACCTCGCGGAGAGAGATGTTGGCATCTGCTCTCAGGCTGCCCTCCTCCATGTTACAGTCACTCACTTCTGAGTATTCGAGCACCTGCTTGAGGGTCGACAGGAAGGCCCGAACCTCTGCCGGGGTGCGCAGGTCGGGCTCAGTGACGACCTCCACCAGGGGGGTACCGGCCCGATTAAGATCGACGGCGGTGGCTCCAGGAATACGGTCATGAATCAATTTTCCGGAGTCTTCTTCCATATGAACACGACGAATCCTGACTTCCCGATGCTCCCCTTCGGAGTCGAACCGGAGCACGCCGCCAGTCGCGATTGGTTGCTCGAACTGGGTGATCTGGTAGCCCTTCGGCAAGTCAGGATAGAAGTAGCTCTTTCGTTCCCAGACACTGTACGCGTGCACATCGCACGCGAGGGCGACCGCCGCCTGAAGCGCGAGCGTTACTGCCTCGGTGTTCAGGACAGGAAGTGCGCCCGGCAAGCCCATACAGACTGGGCACACGTTGGTGTTTGGAGCGTCGCCGAACCGGGCGACATCACGGCAGAAAAGCTTATGCCTGGTCCGAAGCTGAACGTGGACCTCGACTCCGATGACAGTCTCCCACCGACGGATCACTCGGCCCGTCCTCCTGACTGCGCCTCGAGGACACCTCCGATCGCCACCATCGACGTTTCGCCCCACCACGGCCCGATCACCTGACCGCCAAACGGAAGTCCGCGTACGGTGCCAATGGGAACAGACATGGCCGGCACACCGGCAAGGTTTGCAGTGACGGTGAATACGTCGGACTTATACATCTGCAGTGGGTCAGTCATCCTCTCGCCGAGGTCAAAAGCAGGTGCCGGGGTCGTCGGAGTGAACAGAGCGTCCACCCCCGATGCAAAAACAGATCGGAAGTCCTGTACTACAGCTCTGCGTGCGCGCTGAGCCGCGCCGTAATATTGGTCGTAGTACCCAGATGAAAGCACGTACGTCCCCAGCATAATCCTACGCCGCACCTCCTCTCCAAAGCCATCGGTCCGGCTTCGCCGAATCATCTCGCCAACGTCACCGGCATCCATTCGCTGGCCGAATCGCACTCCGTCGAATCGTGCCAGGTTACTCGACGCCTCGGCGGTCGCAATTACGTAGTAACAAGGGATGGCGAGGGTCGTCGAAGGGAGGGATACCTCCCGCAGTGACGCGCCAGCAGCCTCGAGTCCGGCGAGAGCCGATTCAAGAACCGCGCGCACCGCGGGATCGAGCGTGTCGGGGAAGAACTCGACCGGCACTCCGATCGTTCTTCCTTCGACACCCGAGTCGGCGGACAAAGCTGCGCTGTGAACCTCCCTGTCCACGGAAGTGCTGTCCCTTGGGTCGTACCCGGAGACCACGTCGAGCAGCGTCGCCGCATCGGAAACCGTGCGACCGAAGGTCCCTATCTGCTCGAGCGAAGAGGCGAACGCCACGAGTCCGTATCGACTGACTCGCCCGTACGTCGGCTTGATACCCGTGACCCCACAAAATGCGGCTGGTTGCCGGACGGAGCCCCCCGTATCCGAACCGAGCGCCAGAGACACATAACCCGCGGCGACGGCCGCAGCGGATCCCCCAGAACTACCGCCCGGCACCCTTGTCCGGTCATGTGGATTGAGCGTCGGCCCCCAGGCGGAATTCTCGGTGGACGAGCCCATGCCAAATTCATCCAGATTCGTCTTGCCTACGACCTCGGCGCCCGCCTCCTGAAGGCGTCGGACAACCGTCGCATCAAAGGGCGATTGATACTCCGCGAGCATGGCAGAAGCACATGTCGTGGGCATGTGCCGCGTGACGATGTTGTCCTTCACTGCCACAAACCGGGACACCAGCGGTGCCAACTTTTCCGTCAAGGCCGCTGACTTTTCGCCCGCAGGCTCCGCAAACGCGAGAAAGGCGTTGAGCCCAGCCGGGCCCGACTCCCTCTCGCGGATACGAGAAAGTGCGGAGGTCAGTGACTCCAAGTCATTCGGACCGATCAGGATCCGTCATTCCGGGTGGCCGTGGCACGACGAAGAACCCCTCCGCCATCAGCGCTGCACTGCTCGTGTTTCCTGCCTCATCTGTCCGGCTCGGGTCAATGTCACATTCAGACGAGCGCACCGGTTCCGTGAAGTGGAATACTGCCGATGGCGGCCCAGCGTCATCTGACGACGGGCCAGTGCCATCGGCCCAAGTGTGCGCCCGAAGCGCCTCAGCGTGCTCGAGGATTCTCGTCATTTCCTGAGACATCTGGTCGGCCTCAGCTTGACTGAGCTTGAGGTGCGCGAGGCCCGCGATGCGTTCCACCTCCGACCGATCGACGCTCATGGCCAGTCCGTCTCCAGGGATGCGTAGCGGAGCAAAAGCTTCTTTCTTCCTTCCTCATCGAATTCGACGGTGACCTTGAGGTCCCGACCGAATCCAGAGATTTCAAGAACGGAACCTGATCCAAACGTGGGATGAACCACCCGTTCGCCTTTCACGAAACGCGGCGTGTCCTGATTCATTCCCGCCTCGATATCAGGTTCGTCGCTCTCCCACGACGATGAAGACTCATACGCCCTCGGCCGTCTTTGATGCGGTGTGGACTGATGGACCAGACTCAGCCTCTTCGATTTCCGCCCCTCAATCAGTTCGTCAGGTATCGCATCCACAAACGAGGAAAGGGTGTTTTGTGTGAAATCTCCAGCTCTTCTTCGCTGCCTTGCCCAAGAAATTGAGAGCTTGTCCTCGGCGCGGGTGATCCCGACATAGAAGAGTCGGCGCTCTTCCTCCAGCGAGGCTGGGTCGTCGTACGACCGACCCAGAGGAAACAGTCCCTCCTCTACCCCCGCGATAAAGACCAGCGGGAACTCGAGTCCTTTCGCATTGTGGAGCGTCATCAGCGTCACGGTGTCGGCATTGGGATCGAGCCGATCGACATCCGCGACCAGAGCGACCTGCTGAAGGAAGAGGTCCAACTCGGTAAATGTGTCGACATCCTCTTCGGCAACACTTTGCACGAGTGACGCATCGAAGTCGACCGCCCCGGCGATCAGCTCAGTCACGTTTCGGGACCGGTCTTCTCCCTCTGGCCCCTCCTCAATCAGATGCCGGACGAGGTCGAGCTCTTCGACGAGCTCTTCGAGTAGATCGCCAACCCGAGCCTGTGTAGCGCGGACGCTGAACCGCTGGATCAAGGTCGCAAAGCGTGCCAAGCCACTCGCACCAGCGACCCGAATTCCGGGGATCTCGTGCGCGCGAAGGGCAGCGTCAAGCAGAGAAATCCTCTGATCCGCAGCCCACTTCTTTAGGTGCTCCTGGGTGGTGAGGCCCACCCCGCGCCGCGGATAGTTCACCACTCGGGCGAAGGCGATCGCATTCCTCGGATTGGAGATCAGACGGAGGTAGGCCAAGACGTCCTGGATCTCGCGACGCTCATAGAACCGAACGCTACCAACCACCTGATACGGGACCCCTTCGCGACGAAAGCCATCTTCCAGAGCACGAGCCTGCGCATTCGTTCGGTACAAAACGGCCGAGGACGAGTAGGGCATCCCCGGCGTTTCGCGCATGCGCGTCTCAATCTCCTCGACGATCCAGCGAGCCTCGTCGTTTTCGTCAAACGACTCGAGCACCGTGATCGCATCCCCACCTTCACGCTCCGTCCGGAGTGTCTTTCCTTTCCGATTCACGTTCTCCGCAATCACATGATTGGCTGCGTCGAGGATACGTCGCGTAGAGCGATAGTTGCGCTCCAACCGGACGGTGCGCGCTTTTGGAAACGAATCCTCGAAGTCGAGAATGTTCCGGATATCCGCGCCGCGCCATCCATAAATCGACTGGTCGTCATCCCCCACGACCATCAGGTTTGCGTGTTCCCCTGCAACGAGTTCAACGAAGCGAAACTGGGCACGATTCGTGTCCTGGTACTCGTCGACGAGCACAAACGCGAAGCGCTCCTGATAGCTCTCCAGGAGTTCGGGATTGGCCTCGAGAAGCTGGACTGGCTTCATGAGCAGGTCGTCAAAGTCCATGGCATTCTGTTGCTTCAAGGCCTTCTGATACTCTGGAAACACCTTGGCGACGTTTCGCACGAAGAGATCGAACGACCCTTCGTTGTCTCTCGCGAAGGTCTCTGCATCAATCAACTGGTTCTTCGCGCTGCTGATCTCGGCGCGGATCCCCTTCGGGTTCCACCGCTTCGGATCAAGACCGACCGACTCCTGAACAGACTTCACGAGTCGGAGGGCCTGATCCGCGTCGAAGATGCTGAACGTGCGATCCCAACCCAGACGGTCCGCATGCCTGCGCAGGAGCCGCGCACCGATCGCGTGGAAGGTGCCCACCCACATGCCGCTCGGTTCGACGTCGAGCAGTCGGGTAATACGCGAACGCATTTCGCCGGCTGCCTTGTTCGTAAACGTGACTGCAAGGACACGATTCGCAGGCACGCCATGGTGGTGGATCAGGTTGCACACACGGGCAGTTAGCACGCGGGTTTTTCCGGAGCCAGCTCCGGCGAGTACGAGAATGGGGCCTTCAAAATGAGCGGCCGCCTCAAGTTGCTCAGGATTGAGCCCTGTGAGGTGTGGCGCCAAGGAAGTGTCAGGCATCAGCCGCCGGTAGTCGAATCTGGAATGTGGTGCCCTCGACCGTCTCGAGGAGCTCGATTTTGCCTTTGTGAACGCCTTCGACAATCCGACGGGAAAGCGCGAGTCCAACCCCCCACCCTCCAGATTTCGAGGAAACGCCAGGCTCAAATATCTTATCCCGGATCTCGGGGTCGACGCCCGGTCCGGTATCACGGATACGAAGGCTCACCCAGTCGCCTCCGATATCGCGCGCGTATATGGTGATTTTTCCGCCACGGCCCGCAAGTGCATCGAGCGCGTTCTTTACGACGTTCTCGAGCGCCCAGATGAGCAATACCTCGTTGCCCTTCACTCTCGGCAGCCCGGAAGGGATATCGACGACGAGGTCTACTCCCTTGCGCGCGATTCTCGGAATTCGCGCAGCGAGGTACCCCTCGAGGTCTTCAACGACTTGGCGCACCGAGAGGCTCAGCAGCTCAGGCTCCGTGCCAATCAATTCAAAGCGATGACTAATGCGTTCGAGCCGTTCGAGGTCCTCGCCGATCGACGAGGCGATTTCGAAGTCGTCCAGGTCACCCGGCCTTTCGGCCGGGCTCAATCGGAGAACCTCCAGCCAACCGGCAAGCGATGACAGGGGTGTCCCCAACTGGTGCGCCAGCTCCCGTGCTATCGCTGTCCAGGCCTTCTCGCTCTCAGCACGGCGTTGATATCGGAAGACGAGAAATCCGATGACCGTGGTGAGCAGAAGGCCCGCGGCCTGTAGAAATGGCACCCGGCGGAGACTCCCAACTTCCTCTGAATCTCCGAAATGGATGTGCTGGGGACTGGTAGGGTCTCCGACCGGATCGTGGACCTCGTCGAGCATACGCACGTACGCACGTATCCGATCCTGCCCCTCCGGGGTCGCGTCGTTCACCGTAAACGGAAGATTCACGTGGCTGAGCACGGTATCGCCTGGACCCATAACGACCATCGGCACTCCGGACTGCGTCACGATCCGCTGCAGTTCGAAAAGAGCCTGAGTCTCTCGGAGTGGGTCCTGTGAGCCGAGTCCCTCGAGCACCTCGGTGTAGATCAGCGACAGGAGTTCTGAATTTTCCTGAACCGTGCGGAAAATCTGCTCGGTATAAACCAGATACCAACCCAGAAGCATCACGAACAGCGTCGCGAGTGCGACGGGCCACTTGATGCGTATCATCGGTTGTTCCGGTCCTCAGCGCGTCGCAGTAAGCCGAGCGCTCCCAACGTATGGGTGCAACACCTCGGGAAGCGAGACGGAGCCGTCGGCTTCCTGATACGTCTCGAGGAGCGCCGCGACGACCCTCGGCAGCGCGAGTGCCGACCCATTCAGCGTGTGTAAGAATTCCGGCTTCTCGCTCTGCGACCGCCGGAAGCGAAGATTCGCGCGGCGCGCCTGATAATCGGTAAATGTCGTGCAGCTGGAAACCTCGAGCCACGAGCCAACACCCGGAGCCCACACCTCCAGGTCGTAGGTCATTCCCCCACTTTGACCAACATCGCCCGCCGCGAGCAGCAGGCGGCGATAGTGGAGGCCCAGTCTCTCGAGGAGCACCTCGGCTTGACGAGTCAGCTCTTCCAATGCTTCGAGGCTTCGCTCAGGTACTTCGTAGCGAACCAGTTCGACCTTATCGAACTGATGGACACGGAGCAGGCCCCGGGTGTCCTTCCCCGCAGCGCCGGCCTCTCGGCGGAAACACGGGGAATAGGCCGTGTAGAGGATCGGCATTTCCTCGATCGAGAGCAGCTCGTCGCGGTGTAGATTCGTGACAGGCACCTCGGCCGTAGGGATCAGGTACAATTCGTCCCGTTCGGTGTGGTATGCCTCATCATGGAACTTGGGCAATTGACCTGTGCCTATCATCGAGTCCCGGTTTACCAAGTACGGAACACGCACCTCGTCGTATCCATGTTCGGTGGTGTGCACATCGAGAAAATAGTTGATGAGTCCTCGCTGCAACTTCGCACCCGGGCCTTTCAATACCGGGAACGCTGAACCCGTGATCTTCGCCCCACGCGGCATGTCGAGAATGCCGAGGTCCTCACCCAGGTCCCAGTGGGCCTTAGGCTCGAAAGTGAACGAGGCTGGCTCGCCCCAGGTAGACAGGATTTGATTGTTTTCCTCTCCACCCGCCGGGACCCGTTCAAGCGGCGTGTTGGGGGTCGCGAGGAGCGACTCGCGAATCTCTGCATCCACCGTACGCACGCTTTCATCGAGCTCGGCGATCCTATCGCCGAGCTCTCTCGTGCGCGCGATGAGTTCGGCGGCGTCCCCTCCAGTCCGCTTCAGCTCTCCGACCTTTTTCGAGGCTGCATTTCTCTCAGCCTTCAGGTCGTTGGCGACGCCAAGCCCTTCGCGCCGCTCCTCGTCTAGAGACAATATCCGGTCGATCGCGGCGATCAAGCTCGGGTCACGTTTTGCGAGGGCGGCCTTCACCTCATCGGGTTCGGCTCGAAGCCTTCGGATGTCCAGCATGGTCGGGGTACCCCGGGGTCAGTTGGGGGGAACCAGATCCTGGCTGTTACAAACCGGATTGGTCACGTACTCGAGAGTGAGGGTCCCACCAGGCACGTCGATGATCACCGGAGTCAACTTCGCATAGTAGACACAGCTTTCCCCAAATGAGCCCGTCGCCCGGTTGGTCTTCACGACATACACCGTACCCATAGTCACCGGCACGGGCTGGTCATCGACATAGTCGAGCGTGTCGGCCGGCGCCTCGGTCACATCCGCGAGGGTCATGTTCTCCAGCGTACTGATCGCCGCCTTACCGATCACATTGAGGGCCCCGGGAGGCAAGAGCACCAGTTTGTTCACCCTTGTATCAACCGCGAGATCCCAACTTCCGGTAACGCCAGCGGCCTCTACCTGGACCGGAATTCCTTTGAAAAAGCTGAACGCAGAAACGAGATTCAACTCCGGCCGGGCGAGCGAATAGAGCAGCACAGTATCGGGATCGTCGGTCCAGTCGAAAGCGAAGGGATCATCACCACACGCCACGACGCCCATGAGGAGGGCGGCACAGAGCGCGACAACGCTAGGCCATCGATGACGGGGTTGAGCAGACATCAGAAGACAGAGCCTCGAACAGGTACCGAAGGAGGTGGGGAAGTTGTCCGGGCAAGGCACAACGGTCAACCCCGAAAACGCGCGTAGTTACTTGACTTTACCCCATTTGCCCGGTAGGTTCAACGACCGTCCTGTGGTAGATGGCACCGCCTGTCGCCTACAGTCGGTCGAGGTTCCTTCGTGAGAGGTGATGCGGTGCCTGAGGTTTCGACTGTTCAGGAAAATGTCCGCATCCTCGTGGTTGACGACGAGCCTCACATTCGACGCGTGCTCAGCGCGATGCTCGGTAACCGCGGGTGGGCATAGTGGCCTCCAGTGGGAATCAAGGCTTGGGCGAACTGGGAACCGAAGACGTCGATCTGGTGATTCGCGACCTCATGATGCCAGACACCAATGGACTCGAGATTCTCTCCAAAATTCGTGAGGACCCCCGGCGAGCCGATACTCCGGTCATCATTCTGACTGAGAAGGGACAGGATGCGGACCGGGAAGCTGCGCTGGCCAGTGGCGCCAACGACTTCCTTACCAAGTCCTTCAGCCCCAAGAAACTCATTGCCCGAACCGAAGAGATCCTCGGCCGCGATTAGTCCCCGAGTCTGGGTTACCGTCCTCGCGGGCGGGATCGGGTCCCGTTTCTGGCCCGCCAGCAGGCCGCAGCGCCCCAAGCAGCTTCTTCCTCTGGCCAGTGAACGCCCGCTCATCGTCGACACCGTCGACCGGGCGAGAGCACTGGTCCCGGACGAACGCATCAGAATCCTTGCTGGCGACCACCTCGCGGCACCGTTCCAGGGGGTAGTCGACTCCCTGCCTGACTCTAGCTACTGGATCGAGCCCAGAGCACGGGGGACCGCGCCTGTTCTGGCATGGGCCGCCTGGAAGCTCCACAAACTAGATCCCGACGCGGTCATGGTGTCCCTTCACGCGGACCACCTGATCGAACCGATCTCAGGGTTCGTGGAAACAGTCGCGAGTGCCGTCGAGATTGCTACCCGTGACGACCTCCTGCTCAGCATTGGCGTGCCTCCGCAGCGGGTGGAACCCGGGTATGGGCATATCGAGCCGGGAGAGGTGATCGAGAGCGAGGGTGAAGCCGCCGCGTATCGAGTCCGCGCGTTTCATGAAAAGCCGGACGCCGAAACCGCTCAACGATATGTCGACGATGGCTATCTCTGGAACACGGGAATCTTCGTCTGGAAGGCCTCAACGCTGTTGGCGGAAATTGAACAATACGCCCCAGAAGTCGCAGAGCATCTCCCGCGGATCGAGGAAAGCGACACCGCCTTCTTCGACGCGGTTCCGGTCAGCGTGATCGATCGGGCGGTGATGGAGCGGAGTGAACGGGTAGGCACTGTCACTGCGCGTTTTACGTGGGACGACGTCGGGAGCTGGGAAGCGCTGGCACGGACACGCTCCGCCGACAGCAGTGAGAATATCATCCTTGGGCCTGGCCACGCGGTGGATGCGACAGGCAATGTGATCTACGCAGATGGGAACGCGTCGGTGGTCGTTCTCGGAGTCGATGATCTGATCGTCGTACAGAGTGGAGGCACGACGATGGTGCTGCCGCGATCACGGGCCGGCGAAATGAAGGATCTCCTCGCGCGAATGGAGGGCCAGAAGCCTTGAGCGAACCTCGCCTCTACCTCTTCGACGACCGCCTAGCGCGCCGTTGGGCCCCGTTTTCTCTTACCCGCCCCGTCGGAGAGATGCTCTTTGGTTGTTTCACGATTCGCGAGCGATCGGAACGAGCCATCGGACTAACCTGCGCGGCACACCTCAGCCGTACAGCTCTGATCGGCTTTGACGAACCGGGAGCAGCTCCGGCGATCGCCCTCGACGATCTGCCCTCGGACGTTCCGTCTGTCCTGCTTTCGAGCCGAGTCGTGCTTGAGACACAGGACGTCATTCTGCCCACAGGGCCCGCGCGTATCTTCGTCCGGGGTGAGGCCGTCGGATGGGTGCTGCCTGAGGGCGCACCACCGCCACACGAACTGTGGCTTCGTGACCCATCGGCCGCACCGGACTCGGCTGGGCGTCTCGACCTCATAGGAGAACTCCTCGGGCGCCCATGGGACCTGATCGCGGAGAACGACGATCGGATCACGAGCGATATTAGCGAACTATGGCCAACCGACTCCGACCCGGTGGGAGTGATCCGGATCGGTGATCATGCAATCTCCCTGGCTGAGGGTGCGATAATCGAACCCGGCGTCCACGTTGACGTCCGCCAAGGGCCGATCAGACTTTCCGAGAATGCTCGCGTCGAAGGACCCGCACGACTCACGGGGCCGCTCTTCGTAGGCCCGGGGTCCACAATCTTTGGCGGATCCGTCGGAACGTCTTCGATCGGTCCGGTCTGCCTGGTACGCGGAGAGGTCGCCCATTCCGTCTTTCTCGGATTCGTGAACAAGGCGCACGATGGACACATCGGACACGCGATTCTGGGCCGGTGGGTAAATCTCGGTGCGTTCACCACCAACTCCGACCTCAAGAACAACTACCGCGACGTTCGTGTGTGGACGCCGGACGGTGAGCTCGACACCGGGTTGATGAAGGTCGGATGCTTTCTTGGCGACCACGTAAAGACCGGCATCGGCACTGTCCTCAATACAGGTTCGATTTTGGGAGCCGGAACGAATGTGTTCGGAGGCACAATGCCGCCGACAGTGGTGGCCCCGTTCAGTTGGGGGGCAGGCGCCGACCGACGGGATCACAGGCTGGACAAGTTCCTTGAGACCGCCGAGCGTGCGATGGCTCGCCGAGATCAACTCTTGACGCCTGGAGTCCTCGCCGTGTTGTGCACAGCGTGGAGGGCAACCGCGGGCAGGCGAGCGGAGTGAAACTCTCTGTACTCGGAAGCGGGAGTGGAGGCAATTCCGTCTTCGTTCAGGCCGGGAATACCCGGATTCTGGTTGATGCCGGGTTCAGTGGAAAATCGGTGGTGGAGCGGTTAGCCGTGCTGGACATCGAGCCCGAGTCGATCAACGCAATCGTGGTCACCCATGAGCACTCCGACCACACCAGTGGTGTCGGCATCTTCGCCAGAAGGTACGGCACCCGAATCTACATGACCGACCGCACCCGAGATGCGTGCGCCAAGCTGTTCTGCGGCACGGAGCGAGTCATCGACTACTCACCAAGCCGAGCCTTCACTGTTGGAGACGCACTGATTGAGCCATTCCTGACCGTCCACGACGCGGCGGATCCGGTCGGCGTGGCCATCGTCGATCAATGCACAGGCCTCAAGCTGGGGGTTGCGACCGACCTAGGTCGGCCGACGACCCAGATTCGACACGCCCTGGAAGGCTGCGACGTGCTGGTCCTCGAGGCCAACCACGATGAGGTGATGCTTCACATGAGCAGCTATCCAGCCTCAGTGAAACGACGCATCTCCTCGAGCCACGGCCACTTGTCCAACGAGGCTTCCGCTCGGCTCGCAACAGAGCTGATGCATCCCCGACTGGCGGCCGTCATCCTCGCCCATCTGTCGAAGCAGGCTAACACGGAGTCACTCGCGCTCGAAGTGGTCGGAAACGCTCTCAAAAAGGCGGGATGGGTCGGGCATCTGGAGGTGGCCTCTCAGAACCAGCCGACCGACCTACTGGACGTGGAAAGCCTCCGGTATCGCTCAGACTCGAACCAACTCACACTGCTCTAACTCGCTCGAGCCCCGCTCGGACCAAACCGTCCGTCTCAGTCCTCGACGGCTAGTCGGTATGGCGCGGTACGATCCAGTTCGGCGTGCGCCGCGGTAAGACGGCTGTCCGCGACAGACAGCGTACTGGCAACGACCTGACGCAGCGTCGTGCACCCCTGGGCCTCAAGGTCTCCAATCGACTCTAGCAAGTCCGCTGCAGCTAGGATCACAAGATCCCGGTGCCGATACTCATGCTGCTGGATCGCCTGTTCGATGTTGCTCCATCCACCCTGCTCCGCCGCCAGTTGGCCGGCGATTGGTGACCACCTCGGCAGAGTGACCGTAATCTGGACGAAGACCTCGACCTCTCGTACCCGGCACCGACCGCCTCTCGCGACGGCGTTCCATTCAGGGCGAATGTCGAAGCGGGTCAGCCCCTGAGATCGAGGGGCTTCGGGCCCTTCGAGGTGTGTGTGGTTCAGGCGCTCCACGACCTGCGTGAGTGTGGGTTCGTCGAGTTCGTAGAACTCCTCCACGGACCGGACATGTACACCCGGTATCGAGGGCGGGCCCGCTTCCGCCGAAGAAAGTGCTCTCCCACGCTCTTCCGGTGGCAACAGTTGCGCCGAGACCACCAACGGACCGGCCAGGACCAAGAGCGCAACGGCCAGAACGCGATACCACGCCATCGGCACTAGAGCCCAAGCAACCTTAGGAAATCATTTCCGAGCGCCCAGATCATAATCCCGACGATCATGAAGAAGCCGACATTGCTCCACTTCAGCCGCTGCTCCAGGCTGAGAGCCCGACCCCCACGGATGGCCTCGATCCCCAGGAACACCAAGTGACCACCGTCGAGGACCGGAATGGGGAGCATGTTCAGAACAGCGAGGTTGATGCTGAACAGTGCCATGAAACGCAGAAACACATCGATGCCCGCCGCTGCTGCCTGTCCGGACGCCTCCCCGATGGTCACGATGCTGCCGACGGAACGTGGAGAGATGTTCAACGTGACCAGATCACGCAGGAACCCAAGGATGAGCGCTGTGACAGCGGCAGTCTCTCGGTAACCCGCCTCGAAGGCTTGCCCGATCGAAACCCGCGTGTACGTGGTGGCGATCAGCGGTGGGCTGATGCCGATACGCCCGACTTCCGTCATCGATCCGTCCGGCCGCTCCAGTTTTTCAACATCCAGCGTGACGTTGCGTGATATTTCACTCCCGTCACGGACCAACGTGAGAGCCACGCGCTCGCCAGGTCGAGCCTCAATTTGCTGGACGAAGAACGACCAATTCAAGGTCGCGTTCCCGTCCACCTCCACAACGCGATCGCCTTCTTCCATCCCTGCATCCGAGGCCGGCGAACCCGGCGTCGCAAATCCGACTCCAGCTTCTCTCCACACTTCTACGGCGAGGGTCAGCCTCCGTCGCTCACCCTCTGTGACTGGGATACGGATTTCTACCGTTCGCGTAGGCTCAACCATGTCGATACGGAGAGGGCCCGGCGCACTACGGAATAACCCATCCTGGACGTCGCCCCAATCCTCGGTGGTGACGTCGCCCATGCGGATGATGCGACTCCCAGGCTCGACAGTTCCCAGCGCCTCAGTGCCAGGAGGCAGCGCCCCCAATTCGACGAATCCGATCCTCGTGGTGTCGAGTTCCTGGATGCCATACCGTGCAGCCAGGAAGGTGTATGTGCCAAAGGCGAACAGCATGTTCATGATCACGCCGGCGGAGATTACGAGCGTCCGCGCCCAAATCGGCTTCGCATCGAAATCCCTGTCACTCGGCACGCGTCCCTCAACAGGGACTTCGCCACCCTCGAGCTTCTCCATGACCTCGTCGTCCATGCCGCCCATTTTGACATAGCCGCCGAGAGGTATCGCGCTGATGACGTACTCCGTCTCCCCTCGCGTGAAGCCGAAGATTCGTGGTCCGAGCCCGATCGAAAAGCGCTGGACTTCGATGCCCACGGCCTTTGCAGCCCAAAAATGGCCGAGTTCGTGCACAAAAATCAGTACACCAAGTACGACTACGGTCGCCAATATTGTCATGAGTTGGTTCCCATTCTCGCTTCGCCGAGCCGTACGGTGACATCCACCGCCACTTCCCGGGCCGCCGTATCAACGGCGATCACGTCATCCATGTCACGAAGGTCTGAAGTCCCGGTGCGATCCATCGCTTCCGCGACCACGTCGGCAATCTCGGGGAAACTGATCCGATCTTCCAGAAAGGCCTGTACGGCGACTTCATTTGCGGCGTTGTACACCAACGGGGTGCATCCGCTCCGTCGACCGGCGTCGACACCAAGGGCGAACATCGGGAACGCCAAATGGTCGATGTCTTCGAACGTCAAAGGCGGTGACTGTACAGGGTCGTATGAGCGCAGAGCGCTATCGGCCACTCGCTCGGGGTACACCAGCGCATAGAGAATCGGGATCTCCATCGTCGGGAAGCCCAGCTGTGCAAGGACAGACCCGTCCACCAACTCCACGAACGAATGGATGATCGACTGCGGGTGAATCACCGCTCCGATCTGGTCGTATTCGAGCCCGTAGAGGTAGTGAGCCTCAATCACTTCGAGAGCCTTGTTCGCCAGCGTCGCAGAATCGATGGTGATCTTGGCGCCCATATCCCAGGTAGGATGCTTCAGGGCCTGCGCCGCTGAGACGTCACAAAGATCCTGAGCCGTGCGGCCACGGAATGGGCCGCCGGAGGCCGTAAGGATGATCCGCTGGACATCCTCGATTTGACTGCCTTCGAGGCATTGGAGAATCGCGCTGTGTTCCGAGTCGATGGGAATAATCTCACCGCCACCAGCATGCGCGGCATTGAGAACTAGCGGCCCTCCCACGACCAGAGACTCTTTATTGGCTAATGCGACGCGGTGACCCGACCTCAAGGCGGCGAGGGTCGGCCCAAGGCCCGCCGCGCCTACACAGGCGTTGAGTACCACGTCGACGTCGTCCCGGGCTGCGACCTCGATCAGAGCCTCACGCCCCGATCGCCAACGTGTCTGACTCGTGGACTGGGGCAGCGCTACGGTCGGGTCACTCAAGACCGCGGTGTCAGGCTCAAAGATGCTGACCTGGGCTTCGAGCTCCGCACTTCGCCGATTAGCCGTAAGTGCGACGACCTTCAAGCGGTCCGGATGGCGGGACACTACCTGGAGCGCACTCCGTCCGATCGAACCGGTCGATCCAAGTAGTGCGATCCGAATCACGGTGAGCGCGACCCCGCCGGTGCGATGGGGCGCGTGATCACGACAGCCACCCCAAGATCAGCAGCAGGCAGTACGCGGCGGGAAACGTAAAAAGAAGCGAGTCGACTCGGTCCATGACCCCACCGTGGCCCGGGAAGAACGTTCCGGAGTCCTTGACCCCTGCTTCCCGCTTCAGCAGAGACTCGATCAGATCGCCCAGTACGGCGGTCGCACCCAGCAAAGCACCGAGCGCGGCCAAGACCCACATGCCCCCGAGTGGAGCGTTCGGGAGCTTGGGACCAAGGACAACGAACCAGAGCACCCCGCCGAAGGCCGCGCCAATCACATCTCCCCAGAATCCAACCCAGCTCTTATTCGGGCTGATGGTCGGGGCGAGCTTGCGCTTCCCCCACGCCGTCCCAGCGAACAAGGCAGCGGCATCGCCAATCCATGTGGCAAAGAGTGGCAGCGCCACAGCGGCCAGTCCACCCAGTGCTGCGCCCTCGGGAGCTACCCATCCCGCTGCAGCAGGGAGCGCGTGCAAGAGCGGGGCGCATGCGAGAGCCAGACCCACGTAGACCGTTGCGACCACGGTGATTCCGCTGGCGGCCAGCGGGTTTCCACCTGGTCCCCTGGTCAGCATGGACGCAACGAGTGCAATCAGGGTCGTCGCGCCAATGACCGCGAGTGCCCAAGGCGCGTAGGCGGTGAAGGACGGCAGCCAGCCGCCGAGAAGGACCAGGACTGCGGCCGCAGGCACACCTACCCATTCGATCGGTTCGATATTTTGCCGATGCGCCAGGCGATAAATCTCGTGCGTCGCCCACCCCGCGAAAGCCGAAAGAGGGAGTGCCAGAAACCAACCCCCAAGGTAGGACAGCCCCAGAAACATCGGAATTCCGGCCCCTGCCACTGCGAAGCGTTTCCCCAGTTCACCCACGGTTTGTGCTCACTCCGACGCGACTCGTCCAAACCGTCGCTCGCGCCGCTGAAAGTTGAGGATCGCGTCAAAAAGGTGTTCACGATCGAAGTCCGGCCACAGCACATCAGTGATATACAGCTCAGTGTACGCAAGCTGCCACAGCATGAAATTGCTAATGCGGTATTCTCCCGAGGTCCTGATCAGGAGATCAGGGTCGGGGACTCCCGGAGTAAAAAGCGCTCCAGCCAGCTCATCTTCATCGATATCCTCCACTGAAAGTGAGCCCTGAGCGACTCGATCCGCGAGGATACGCGCCGCTCTCAGGATTTCCTCTCTTCCGCCGTAGGAGATCATCAGGTTCAGTCGAAGGGCGGTGCCGCCCCGGGTCTTGCTGACAATCGCGTCGACCGCCGAACGTGTCGGGGCATCAATCCGCTCAAGGTCCCCCAGGACGTGAACCTCCACGCCTTGGCGCCGTAACTCAGTCCCTTCTTTTTTTGCGTACAGCTGCAGGAGAACCATCAGCGCAGAAACTTCCTGCGCGGGGCGGCTCCAGTTTTCTGTGGAGAACGCGAACAGAGTGAGAATATTGACGCCCGAGTCGACGGCTCCCTCGATCGCCTCTCTCACGGATTTCATCCCCTCACGATGGCCTAGGTGCCGAGGGAGTCCGCGATCGCAAGCCCACCGGCCGTTTCCGTCCATTATCACGGCTACGTGCGAGGGCACATCATTGGCTAGGCGAATTCGATCGAGGCGGTCACTGGGCATTAGATCAATTCGTGAGGCGGGACTAGATCGCCATCACCTCAGCTTCCTTGTGTTTCAGCATGTCGTCGATCTTGGTAGCGAATTCGTGAGTAACCTTCTCAAGAGCATCTTCACGTCGGCGGCCCTCATCCTCCCCGAGATCATGCTCCTTCACCAACCCGTGGATCTCGTCCCGCACGATTCGTCGGGCGTGGCGGACAGAGATCCGTCCGTCCTCAGCCATCTTGTGGAGCACCTTCACAAATTCCTTCCGGCGCTCCTCGTTAAGCGGAGGAATCGGAATCCGGATCACGTTCCCATCGTTGGACGGGTTCAGGCCTAGGTCTGCCGTCATTATGGCCCGCTCCACATCCGGCAGAATCGATTTGTCGAAGGGCTGGACCATGAGGAGGCTCGGCTCAGGCGTACTGACCGTGGCGACCTGATTGAGGGGCATCTTCGACCCGTAGGCGTCGACGCGGACCGTATCAAGGAGAGCCGGTGTGGCCTTTCCCGTTCGTACAGTGGCGAACTCACGCCGCATGGCGTCTACCGCCGCATTCATCCGTTCTTTGGCGTTTTCGACCGTCGGCATGAAGACCTCTGAATGAGTTAGTTGGCTAAGATACTAAAGTGCCTACGTGCTCTCCACGAATTGCGTCAGCGACCGCGCCGCTATTGCTGGGATTGAGCACGATGATCGGCAGATTGTTCTCTTTGCAGAGCGTCACCGCGGTGGTGTCCATGACCGCCAATTCACGTGTCACCACCTCCTGAAACGAAATCTCGGGAATGAACACTGCCGTCGGGTCGGTGACTGGGTCCGCAGTAAAGACCCCGTCTACCTTCGTCGCCTTGATAACGACGTCAGACTCCATCTCGATGGCACGCAAGACCGCAGCAGTGTCGGTCGAGAAGTACGGGTTCCCTGTGCCGCCGGCGAAAAGTACAACTCGACCCTTCTCCATGTGGCGCATGGCCCGGCGGCGAATGTACGGCTCCGCGATCTCTTCCATGCGAATCGCAGTCATGACGCGAGTTTCGACACCCTTTGTCTCAAGAAGATCCTGGACCGCCAGAGCGTTGATCACCGTACTCAACATGCCCATGTAGTCGGCCTGAACTCGATCCATGCCTTCTTTGGACGCGATCGCTCCGCGCACGATGTTGCCGCCGCCAATGACAATGCCCAGGGAAACACCCATCTCCACGAGGGCCTGGATCTCATCCGTCAGTTGATCAACGACAGAGGGTTCGATACCGAAGCCCCGCTTTCCGGCGAGGGCCTCGCCGGAAAGCTTCAGGAGCACTCGTTTGTATCGCAGGTCGCCGCTCATCAGGGTTACCGCTCACCAACCTTCATGCGCGCAAACCGGGAAATCTGGATCTTCTCACCCACGGTGGAAGACACCTCGGTGATGAGTTGCTCAACCGTCTTGTCCGGATCCTTTACGAACGGCTGCGCAAGCAGAGTGCTCTCCTTGAAGAACTTTTGCAGACGCCCCGCAACCATTTTCGCCGCAATCTCATCGGGCTTGCCCTCTTCGCGAGCCTGCTCGAGGTACACGGCCTTCTCACGTTCGATCACCTCGGCGTCAATCTCGTCCGGCGAGACCGATAGCGGAGCGGTCGACGCGATGTGCATCGCAATATCGCGAGCCAGTGCACGGAAATCATCGGTGTTTGCAACGAAGTCGGTCTCGCAGTTCAACTCCACGATCACCGCAGTCTTGTTGTCGAAGTGGATGTAACTCCCGATCACACCCTCCTTCGCAGACTTCTCGGCTCGCTTCGCTGCCTTGGCTGCACCCTTGGCCCGGAGAAGATCGACGGCCTTCTCAATGTCGCCCTCGGTTTCCGTCAAAGCCTTCTTGCAGTCCATCATGCCCGCGCCAGTCATATCGCGGAGCTTTTTTACGTCTTTCGCGCTGATCATCGTAGCATCACTCATCGGCATCATTTCGTTGTCAACGCCCGGCATTCTCCGGGTCGTGAAAAGAGGCGGCAGGGCCGTGGTTCTGGCACCCGCGCCGCCTCTGTCGAGCCCAGACCTTCCAAGGCTCTCACCTCGCCAGCGAGCCGGCGAGCCAGGGTCGCGAACGACCCATGTTACTCGTCGGCGTTGGCCTTGATCTCCTCGGTGGCCACCTCAGGTGCAGCTTCGCCCTCCGCGACCGAAGCTTCGGCAGCTGGGGCTTCGGCAGTTGAAGTTTCTGAACCCTCAGCTACCTCCGCACCGGCCTCACCTTCTTCTCCATCCGAATTCACCTGACCCGCGATCACTTGGGGGCTTGGACGACGCTTCCGGCGAGGACGACGACGCTTCGGAGCTTCCTTCTCTGTCGTCTCACCCGTTTCGGTCGAGTACGTTGTGGCCTCGAGCTCGTCCGTCCGGCGCCGCTCGTCGTCGGGTACTTCCTTACGGGCCGCCGTAATCGTGTCAGTAATCGCCTTGGCGATCAGTGTGACCGAACGGATCGCGTCATCGTTGCCCGGGATCGGATAGTTGATCGGGTCTGGATCGGCATTCGTATCCGTAATCGCAATGACCGGGATGCCCAGTTTCTGAGCTTCCTTCACTGCAATCCCCTCACGGCGCGCATCCACGACGAACATTGCTCCGGGGAGTCGCCCCATGTCCTTAACCCCGACCAAGTACTTATCGAGCTTGATACGCTCGCGGTCGAGCATGAGGCGCTCTTTCTTGGTGTAGAACTCCCAAGAATTCTCCTCACTTCCGCGCTCGAGCTCTTTCAGCCGCCGGATCTGCTGACGAATTGTCTGGAAATTCGTGAGCATACCACCTAGCCAGCGCTCTGTAACCCAGAAGGAGCCACAGTCTTTAGCCTCCTGCTCAACCACACCCTTGAGCTGCTTCTTGGTGCAGACGAAGAGGACTCGGTCACCGCGGAGTATCACCTCGCGAATCGCCTGCTGGGCGACGACAAGACGATCAAGCGTCTTGCGGAGGTCGATGATGTGGATGCCGTTGCGCTCCGCGAAGATGAAAGGCTTCATCTTCGGATTCCAACGGCGGGTCTGGTGGCCGAAATGAACTCCGGCCTCGAGAAGTTGGTCGAGACGTACGTCAGACATGTTGTTCGTTTCTCTTATTCGGGGCCGATATACGCCCCGGTCAGGATATGACGCGGCCGAAGCCAGCGCCGAATGGGTTTAGCGAATGTTTAACGCTTGGAGAACTGGAACCGCTTACGCGCCTTGGGACGGCCGGGCTTCTTACGCTCGACCTGGCGTGCGTCGCGTGTCAGCATGCCCTTCTCGCGAAGTGCACCCCGGAGTTCTTCATCATGAGCGACAAGCGCACGGGAAAGTCCCATGCGAACAGCGTCGGACTGCCCAGTCAGGCCACCACCGTGTACACGGACCGTGACATCGAAGGTGCCCTCAAGGTCTGCGACCTTGAACGGCTCCTCAATACGGATCTGGTGCGTGGGGCGCGGGAAGTAGTCGGGCATCTCGCGCCCGTTCACGACCCATTTGCCGGTTCCGGGACGTAGAAGCACGCGGGCCACCGAACGCTTACGGCGTCCGACGGTCTGAATTTGGTTCGTCACATCAGCCATTTCGGTCGTATTCCTCAGATGTCCAGGGGCTCGGGCCGCTGGCCCTGATGGGGATGATCGGTCCCTGCGTAGACCTTCAACTTCTTCTGCAGGGCACGACCGAGTGTGTTCTTGGGCAGCATGCCCTTTACCGCCAGCTCGATAACGCGCTCAGGGTGTGTCTCGATCATTCGACGGAATGGGATGTGCTTTTCATGGCCCATATATCCGGAATGGCGGAAATAGGTTTTTTGATCGGCCTTTTTACCAGTCAGGCGGATCTTCTCGGCGTTCACGACGACGACGTTGTCCCCAGTGTCGAGATGCGGGGTGTACATCGCCTTCCGTTTGCCGCGAATGATGGAAGCGACTTCTGTCGCGAGCCGCCCGAGCGGCTTGTCGGTCGCGTCTACGAGCCACCAATGGTGCTCGATGTCCGCGGCTTTCGGTGTATACGTTTTCATACCAAGGCTTACGATTGGGCGCTTCTGAAAAGAGCTTCCAAAGTTAGACGGGAAGCAAAAAAGCGTCAACGGCCAGACCTCCTTGTGTCATGCGGGTTTCCGAGGCGCCTTGGCGGGCTGTGCGCGTAGGAGGACGGCGACCGGACAAGTGATGGCTTTCCTGCCCGGTTTCACCTCAGTCGCCGGCTACTCCCGGAAGGTCTCCAAGAAGCGCGATCGCGACGCATGGCGCAGCCGACCCAGCGCCTTTTCCTTGATCTGCCGAATGCGCTCCCGAGTAACCCCCAAGATTTCACCAATCTCTTCCAGGGTCATCGGGTCCTGATCGTCGAGGCCGAAATACAACCGGAGGATCTTCGCCTCGCGCTCTTTGAGAGACGAGAGGGAATCCTCGATGGTGGCCTTGAGCGCATGTTCGAACGCTTCTTCTTCCGGACCGGGCGAATATTGATCGGGGAGATAGTCGAGCAGGCGATTGTCTCCACCTGGGGTCATCGGCGCATCGAGCGACAGGTGCGTATGAGAGATCGCCAGCGTCCGCTCGATCTCTGCCTTCGACACGTCTAGGTCCTCAGCGATCTCGTCTACCGTCGGCTCGCGCCCCAATTCCTGCAGCAGCGTCGAGGTCCGCCGCCCGATACGATACAGGGCACCGGCACGATTCAGCGGGACTCGAACGATACGGCTCTGCTCAGCGAGAGCCTGCAGGACCGCCTGTCGGATCCACCAAACGGCATAACTGATGAACTTGATGCCCTTGGTCTCGTCGAACTTATGGGCAGCTCGAATGAGTCCGAAGTTTCCCTCGTTGATCAGATCCGAGAGCGGCACGCCCTGATTCTGATATTTCTTGGCCACCGAAACGACGAAGCGGAGGTTCGAACGGACCAGCTTATTGAGCGCTTCTTCATCATCCTGGCGGATGAGCTTCGCGAGGCGCGCTTCCTCTGCCCGGTCGATGAGCGGGTACTGACTGATTTCCTTCAGATATTGGTCCAGCGAGCCTTCCCGGGAGGAATCTCTGCGGGATGAGAAGGTCATCTAGCGCGCGGGTGGGAAGTGCCGGTACGGGCCTTGTCGGCTCACTGCGGATCCGACGCCCTGCGTAGAATCTTAACGATCAGGGAATCGCGCAATGGCTCCGCGCCCCGCGCGGCGTTGAATTCCGCGGGGCAGAAAGGTGCGATCAACGGATTACCGTTCCCAGCCGAGCCCAACGTACCTTGGAGACCTAGGAAATCGTGGCATCCAACGGATCCTCGAACAAGTAGTACACCATCCAAGGAAGATCGACCGTGCCCAGCCATCAAAGCACTCGGTAATGCGGTTGTAGCTAGATCGGGTCCAAGCCATTCGCTCCCATGTCGTCCCGTGTGCTGAGGCGTAGAGACTACCGAACGATCGAAGTCCTCTACGCGGCTCCGGACGGGACTGTGTTCAACCCTTAGGGTTCGACTTCAACCCTCTCGGACAAGCTCGTATCGCTCGATCTTCTTGTAGAGGTTTGACCTTGGCATGTCGATGCGCCGAGCTGTTTCAGCCACGTTCCAGTCATTCTCTCGAAGCTTCTGGAGAATGTAGGCGCGCTCTGCCCTCTCTTTGAAATCCGAGAAGTTGTCAGTGGAGAGCAGTTCGCCACCGACCCCACCGCCCGCGCTCCGACCGGCCGCCAGCAACTCCACATCTTCGGACCGAACGGAATCTCCAGCCGAGAGGATGAGGAGGCGTTCCACAGTGTTTCGAAGTTCGCGAACGTTTCCGGGCCAGGAGAGTGTCCGGAGACGGTCGATCGCGGCTGTTTCAAAACTCCTGGGGGACATCCCCTCACGCTGCGTCATGATGTCCGTGAAGTGCTGGATCAACATGGGAATGTCATCTCGGCGTTCCCTCAGCGGCGGCATGTGGATTGGGACGACGTTGAGGCGGTAGTAGAGATCCTCTCTGAAGTCGCCTTCGTCGATCTGACGTTCGAGCTCCTTGTTCGTCGCGGCTATGACTCGCACGTCGACCTGGACCGCCTTTGAGCCGCCGACACGTGTAATCACCCCCTGCTCAAGTGCCCGCAGCACCTTCGCCTGGGCATCTTTAGACATGTCCCCGATCTCGTCGAGGAAGAGCGTCCCGCCATCTGCCTGTTCAAACTTGCCCGCTCGATTGGCAACCGCGCCCGTGAAGGAACCCTTCACGTGCCCGAATAGCGCCGACTCGATGAGTTCCGACGGGATCGCGGCGCAGTTCACCTCGATGAACGGCCTCGCCTCACGCGAAGACAGGCGGTGAATCGCCCGGGCAACGAGCTCTTTACCCGTCCCGTTTTCCCCCGTGACGAGAACCCGGGCGTCCGTCGGGGCTACCCGCTCAACGCGCTCCAGTACCTGCCGGACAGGGTACGACGTACCGACAATCTCGTAACGACTCTCAACCTGACTTCTCAGGTCGGCCATACTCTGGGTGAGCCCCCTCAGCTGGAGGGCCCTGCGTAACGTCACAAGGAGTCGATCGGTGTCGAGTGGCTTCTCGAGAAAATCGTAGGCGCCTTTCCTCGTCGCCTCGACCGCAGTGTCGATCGTGCCGTGTCCGGAGATCATGATCACAAGGGCGCTCGGATCATCCTCCCGAAGTCGGGCCAGGACGTCTAGGCCATCGAGCCCCGGCATCTTCACATCGAGGAAGATGACATCGGGCCGAAAGTCCACCGCGAGGGCGATCCCATCAGGACCATCTTCCGCGGCTAGAACCTCATGCCCCTCGTATTCGAATACCTGAACGAGGGCGTCACGGATGCCGCTTTCGTCATCGACTACAAGTAAGCGTGCCATGTCGGATTTCGGTTGTGGGCGGAGGTCACCAACGTGTTAGGGACTACCACTCCCATCTACCGCGCGATCCAGGATTGGTTCGGCGCGCTCAAGAACCAGTAGCCCATCTCTCACCAGCACAGACGTGATTCCGTTGGGCCAAGGGAGCTGAATCGCGGGGACCCCGCGCGCCATATCTGATGTTTGTCGTGCCGGCACGCCCTGGGCAAGGCCACCCGGAAGCTCGGCAACGATCGCCGCAATAACACCTCTTGGAAGGGATATGTGGGACACACGCGCGTGGTCGATCTGGAAGGCGACTCCACCGGGGCCATTGCGGATGACGCGCCCCCGCAGCGTGACGTCCAGGGTATCAGGGAGCACGCCAAGCACGGACCCAAGGTCCGCGCTCGCAGACAACGCGTCTCGTGACGCCCGGGCGTCGAGGTGAACCTCACTTCCCATGATCCGGACCCTCGGGGCAGTAATACCCGACGGCAGAAGCCCGGACGCGGCGTGCCTGAGAAGGGCCGTCAACTCGGGGCCATCCAGCGTCATGCGGTCGTCAGCATTCCCCGTGCTGAAGAGCTGAACGCGATCAACCATCGTCGCGGCGACCCGGGGGCCCGCATCAACCGGGGCATCAGGAGTTTCGTCTTCGAACTGCACGGAGGGGTTAAGAGCAGGCGCCCGATGTTCCGCCAAGCGAATAACACCGAGCAGAGCCGCACCGACCGCGAGTGCTAGGCCGGGAATCCACGGTCGCCGTGCCATGGAGGACATCACGCGGAGGCCAGCCGAGCCCGGGAAAGCACGCTGTATCGGGCATCCCCCGGTGAAAGCTGACTCCGCATCAGGTCGATCGTGCGCACCTTGACTTCGACCTCGAGGTCCAGGTCAGCCAGCACAGTGTCGAGCCCGCGGAAGACCCCAGCGCCCCTCGCTTCGTGCGCCCGGCCCAGTGTGATGTGGGGATGGAACGCCCTCGTTTCAGCTCGGAACCCGACATCTCCCAGTGCCCATTCCAGTTCCTGCTTCATGCACCGGAACTCTGAACTAGCTCTTGCGCCGATCCAGATCACATCTGGATGGCGGACCGTCGGGAACCCGCCGAATCCAGCAAGTGTGGTGGTGAACGACCGAGTCCCCGTCGCCACCCGCTCGAGTGCTTCCTCGATCACAGGAATACGCCCGGGACGCACCTCACCCAGAAATTTCAAAGTGATGTGGAAACTGTCGGGCTCGATCCACCGGACCGGTAGGTCACCTTCGCGAAGATCCCGAACGGCGCGATGAACGCGGGTCCGTTGCTTCTTCGGAATGTTGATGCCAACGAAGACGCGCATGAACGCTGGTCGAAGGGGCTGACTCGTCGATCCTCAGCGGAGGGACGATGGAGCTTGGTCCCCCCAACCTAGCGATCCGGCGAGAGGCTGCGCTACACCTCAGGGGGTGTGGACGGCTCTTCGGGAACTTCCAGGGAAGCATCGGGATCCGTCGCCAGCGCCTCCCGCGAGAAGTTGATGCGTTGCGTCGGATACGCCAAAGCCACGTCTGGATGCTCGCCAAAAGCGTCGAGGAGTCGCTCCCAAAGTTGGCTCGCGCTGCCCCGTCGCTCGCGGGGCCGGCACAGGTAGCGGAGGGTAAGCATCACTCCGCTCCCTTCAACCGTAACGTACACAAGTGGGGTGAGCGTCCGGTAGCGAATCAGAAAGCGCTGATCGCCGCTCTTCGGAGCGGCGTTCGCTTCACGGGTGATCTCGACCGTGAGATCGGCAGCGAGTGACTCGATCACCTCTTTCGCCTTCCTCCAGTCACTCTCGAACGTGATCAGCACAGCTAGCTCGTTCCACAGATACGGGAAGCCAGCCACGTAGTTAGCTAGCGGCTTCGTGAACACAGCTGCGTTCGGAATGTGAATCAGGCGTCCGGTACTCTGGTCAGCGCTGACCCAATTTCCGATTTCCATGATCGTGAATTGGAAAAGACTTCGGTCGACCACGTCCCCAGCATGGTCTCCGATCTGAATTCGGTCTCCAAGCTCGAACGGTCTTCGCCAAGCGATAAACGCCCAGCCGGCAAGGTCTGCCACCAGGTCCTTCAGTGAAATCGCAAGACCGGCCGATAGCAGCCCTAGGAACGTCCCGACGGAACGCAGTGCCGTGAACCACACCTGCGTGAGGAAGAGCGCCGCAATCGCAAAAGCAACATTAGCCGAGGCCTTGGCCCAGCGATACCTGAGTTCCTGGTCTTCGACGCGCCTGTTTACCAGCGCAAGGACCGCCCGGCGGGCGATAAACACTCCCAGAACAACCAGCACCGAAAGAATGGTATTGGTCTGTATCTCTAGGCCCACACCCGGGATCAGGCTGAAGTCGGAGTCTCCGCCGACCGGCGTCTGCAGAACCACAGTGCTCAATGCTCCGTACCGACCGCGAGACGATTACGAGATGAGGGTTCGCTTTGCTTCGCAGACGCTTCGGTGGTGATGACGACAACGGACCCTAGGATGATGGCGGCCGCCCCCAGCGAGCGGAAGGCCAACGGCTCGCCCGCGAAAGCCCAACCCAGAAGCATGGCAACGACAGGGTTCACATATGCGTACGTTCCTGCCCGGGCCGGCGGAACGACAGTCAGGAGCCAAATGTACGCCGCGTACCCAATCAGGGCTCCGGCCAAGATCAGATATCCGAACGCGACCCAAGAACGCCCAGAAATGCTAGCAATGTCGAGCCTCGCCCAGTCGCCCGTCAGTGCCGCCAGTACAGAAAGGACGGTACCACCCGAGAGCATCTGCATTGCAACCAGCATTCTCGGTCGGGGCGGATCCTTGATGTACCGTGAGTGAAGCGAACCGGCGGCCCAGCACAGCGATCCACCCATCACAAACAGGGCACCCAACAGCTCCTTGCTTCCACCTGCGCCGACTCCGGGCGAGCCGGCCAGAAGGGCGACTCCCGAAAATCCCACCGTGAGCCCGATCACAGTTCTCCGCGTCGGCTTCACGCGGGAACCAAAGAATCGATCGAGGATGACCATCCAGAGAGGCACGGAGGCGACGAGCAACGCCACCAACCCCGATGGCACCCACTGTTCTGCGATCACGATGGCTCCGTTGCCACCTGCCAAGAGAAGTGTCCCGGAGATGGCTGCAGCCCGCCAATGCGCACCAGACGGCATGGGTGCGCCCCTGCTCAGCGCCCACGCGAAAAGAAGAGTGCCTGCGGTCAGAAAGCGCGCAGCTGCCATGGCGAGCGGTGGCATCGTCTCGATTGCGAACCGAATCGCAAGGTACGTCGACCCCCAGATGAAGTAGACTGCCGCGAATGCGAGCACAATTCTTGTGAGCGTGGGCTCGACCCGGTCAGTGGATCGGGGGGCACAAAGGGAGGGTTGGGACATGCGGAGAATGTCGCCCTTTGGGCAGGCGGTTCAACCCTGCCAGAGCGGAGGTATATGCATCACTCCAGGACACCACCTTCACTGGCCGGCCAAGCTGGCGCGACCCAATGCAAAGCGCTCTGCGAAATCCGTCCCTGAGAACCGAATAACATCTGGCTAGGGAACATATCGGTCACGCGGGACGTTGCTCGGGCTCTGCCCCGTTAGTGCGGAAACTCTCAAAGAGAGAGCCCATTGGGCGCCAGGAGGAGTGTCATGGAAAAACACAGGACGGCCAGCGCATCTCTGAAATCTTCCTAAGTCACAGTCGCGGCAGACCTGCCCGCCCCCGCCACACAAGACCAAATATTGCAGAGCCGCTTGCCAAGCTGTGGCATTAAGGCTAAGTCGGCCCTGCGTAAAATGGGTTTAATTGATTACTTACACCCCTTCAATGACAGGAGTAGTCGCATGGTCGCAAAGGTTCTTACGTTCGGATCTGTCGGAGTTGCACTAGCCGCCGTCTTTCTCTCAGCGCAGTTCGCTTACTTCCCACTGGTTCTCTTGGTTCTCGGTCTTGCTTGGGGATTCATGCAGCCGGCTGAGGACGTGTCGACTCGTGTAGCTTTTTACGTGTTGGCATTTACACTGCCGACCATCGCCGACCACTTGGACGTGATTCCGATGGCTGGTGCCTACGCTAACGGCTTCCTGGACAATTTCGCTGTCGTTATCGCGGGTGTCGCCATTGGAAACGTTTTCGTCGTTCTGATGAACCAGTTGAAAGCCGCGGCAGCCTAGAGGCTTCCACCAGTCGAGCACTGGTTAAGAATGAAGGTGGGGATCAATTCTTTCAGCCCCCATTTATCCAAAATCAAACCCCGGTTGAGGCTCCAGCCTTGAGCGGGGTTTGATTTTGGATCCAAGCGCGACCTCGTGTGAAACCGAGACTCCGCAAAGGCTCCCACCGTTTATGTCTTTCCCCTAGCGGCGACTTTCCAGATCGGTGGCGTACCCTCGGGACTCCTCAGGATCACGGGCTCATCTGACCCGGCAGCTTCCGCGGCCATTTCCCGGGAGTGACCACCGACGGCGGGATCAGTCCTCAGAGATTTCAAGCGCTGCAGCTTCCCGGAGAAGATCCCAGACGTGAAGCACGTCGTCACGGGTCGTCTTCAGATTCCCGATCGCGAGCCGGATGACCGTTTGTCCCCGAAGATCCGTGTGAGTCAGGAACGCCTCACCCGAGCCGTTGACCCGATCCATGGCTCTCTTCGTCACCTTATCTCCCGCCACGTGACGAATCGTGACGAGTGAGAGATGAACGGGCGCCGTGACCTCCCACTCCTCCTCCGCCTCGACCAGCTCAGCAAAATGCCGAGCGATCTCCACGTGGTAGCGGATTCGAGCCCTGATCCCATCTCTTCCAAACGCCCTGAGTACGAACCACAGCTTCAACGCCCGAAAACGGCGTCCCAGTGAAATCCCGTAGTCCATGAGACTTCGAGTCTCGGCCTGCTCCGCTGACGTCAGGTATTCAGGGACGATAGAAAACGCTCGCACCAACATTTCCGGGCGCTGACAGTACAGCACGGAGCAGTCGATGGGGGTGAATAGCCACTTATGTGGGTTAATCACCACCGAGTCGGCTCTGTCCCACCCCTGGAAAAGTGCCCTTACCTCGGGCACGACTGCAGCGGAACCCCCGTACGCGGCATCGACGTGAAGCCACACTCCATACTCTTCCGCCAAGTCCGCAATCTGGTCGACCGGGTCGACCGCCGCCGCTGACGTGGTCCCGAGCGTCGCTACGATGCCCACCGGCTGGATTCCGGCAACAACGTCCTCCGCGATCGCTGCCCGCAAAGCCTCAACATCCATGGAGAATGCCTCGTCCGTCGGGATCGTGCGGAAGCCCTCCCGTCCGAAGCCCAGTGTCAGTACCGCCTTCTCGATGGAGGAGTGCGCCTCCTCGGACGCGTAGATTCTCCCCCTCGGCATCCCGAACATGCCAGCGGAATGCGCCTCGGGATACGCGACCTCTCTCGCCGCTGCGAGTGCGTAGAGTGACGAGGAAGAGGCCGTGTCGTTGATGACCCCTTCAAAGACCTCTGGCAAACCCACAAGCTGCCTGAGCCAGTTCGTGGTCACATCCTCGAGCTCAGTGGCCGCTGGAGAGCTGCGCCACACCATCGCGTTCACATTCAACGCAGCGGCCAGCATCTCACCTAAGATTCCGGGGCCAGACGCCGTGATCGAGAAGTAGCCAAAAAACGACGGGTGATTCCAGTGCGTCAGCCCGGGCACCACCAGCTCACGGAAGTCGCGTAGGACCTCGTCCATTGATTCGCCGTGGTCTGGAGCCTCACGCGGCAGCGCCGAGGTGAGGAAGCCAGGCGAAGGACTCGAAAACACCGGGAGATCCCCGACCGTCGCCAGGTAGTCCGACATCCAATCCGCGGTCTCGCGGGCGTATCGTCGAAACTCATCCTCTGGCATATCTCCAGGGGGAGTTTCTTCTGGGGTGGTTCTGTTCAGTGTTCTGCTTCCGTAGAGGCTCCAGCCCAAGCGACGACGTGTTCCACGACGCTGCGGACTTCGCTAGAAATCTGCTCGAGTTGGATCGCGACTTTTGATGCCACATCGTCGCCTGACAGTAGGGGTTTTCCGTCCTCGGAGCTAAAGAACAGCGCGTCAGTGTGTACCACACTGGCGTGCGTCGCGGCACAGTCTAGAGACCGATTCAGTCCCAGGATCTCACGCAGAGACAGCGGGACGGTGCCACCCAGTGTGGGATCGCGATAGCGATCACAAATTACGAGCAAAAGGTGCAACTCTTCGATCGCCTCGCCTGCTGCCAGCCCGCGCTTGGCAGCGATGGCACCGTACAGCCCAGAGGTGTGATCTGGTCTCGATGGGGGCCGCGCATGAGCGGCAAGAGTCGCACGAGAGGTTCGGCAAAGCGATCGACGATCTCAGAGGTGCCCGGAGCGCTTCCCATTCCCCGGGCCCGCAACACGTGGATCCATACCCCGGTAAGCGAGTGAGCACGATTCTGAAGCCAGGTCGCCAACTCCTTCGGTCCGAGGCGAGGCGTCAAAACGACCGGCAACTCGTCTTCGGAGATGGGCTCTGGTGGTGTCGAATGGCAACCAGAAGCGTTTCCAGGCATGAAGGTATTGGTGAAATTCGGAGCAAGGTCAGGGCGATGGACGCCCTTGGGGGCCTAAAAGATAGAGCACTCGACCCGCCGAATCCACGTGGGCGTTCGAGGCTCCTTCTGCTACAGCGTTTCTACGTCCCTTCGAGAGTCTCCCAAACGCGGAGCGTGACCGTGACGGTGGTGCCGACGCCAAGCTCGCTCTCGACGCTGATGCTGCCACCCCATGCAGTGACGACCCGCTGGACGATCGCCAGCCCGAGTCCGGCACCCCTGGATCGGGTACTGAATTGGGGTTCGAAAATGCGCGGCAGGACGTCCTCGGAGATCCCGCTTCCGTCGTCCGTTACAACTAGTACCACCGCCGACGCGTCTTCACCTTGGCGCGCAGAGATCGTGACCCGCGTGCCTTCGGTGCCTGCGAGCCGAGCGTTCTCGAGCAGGTTGACCAGCACCTCTTTGAGTTCGGCGGTGCGAGCCACGACGGGCTGGAGACTCCGATCAACATCCTGCTCGAAGCGAACCCGTGCGGCAGAGCTGCCGTAGAGGGCCATGACCTCGCCGACTACGTCCTCCACGGAGATGGGTGCCAGCGGGGTCGCCTGATCACTCGGTGCTCCGAACCGCGAAAACGACTGTGCAATCTCCGCCAGATGGTCAATCTCGGCTAGCATCGCGTCGGCGTTCTTGATCAGAATTTTCTCGAAGTCAGGGTGTCCATCGTCCCAGGCTCTCTTAACATGCTGGATACTCAGCTTGATGGGAGTGAGAGGGTTTTTCACCTCATGCGCCACCTGCCGCGCCATCTCCCCCCAGGCCAGCACGCGCTCCGCCTTCAACTCATCGGTCACGTCGTCCAGGGAGACGACGACACCCCGGCGCGTGCCAAAGCCGCCTAGTCGTCGTACTCGAACTCGAACCCGGCGTTCACCGACTTGGAAGTCCGAGTTCCCTTCGTCCGCTGTCCCAGCTAGGTAGTTCTCGAGCCAGTCGTTCAGCGGCTCACCTAGCGCACCTCCAAAGGGAAGATTCCGTCCGACGAATACTTCGATACCGAGCAGCTCTTCTGCCCGTGGATTAACCAGCGTGACTCGTCCCGCCGGATCAAGCGCGACCATGCCGACCGCGGCCTCGTCCATGATGAGCTGTGTTCTACGAGACGTCCGCACCAGTTGGCGGCGAGCGCGTCGTACACGACCGACCATTCGGTTGAAGGCCCGAAATACCGCACCGAATTCATCCTGCCGATGGGCAGGCAAGCGAAGTCCCAGATCTCCGGAACCGAGGCTCTCCGAGGCGATCTGGAGCGCCTGGATCGGGAGCGTGAGTGCGCGGCCCGCGACCATGGCCAATCCCAGGGACAAGGCACCCCCAAGCATGATGACGAAAAGGAGAAATTCCAGGAGGTCAGTCGTCTGGAGGGCGCTTGTACCCGCCTGCAACGGCACCTGAGCGGCAAGGACGTCTCCATCTCGCAAGCGCCGGTATGCGGTGACGTACCTCCAACGCCCAACGGACGTCTCGTGGAGTTCCTTGATCTCATCGTACCCGTCCAACACTTGGTGTACGGCAAACGGAGTCCATCCCTCGTACAAGCCGAGCTCAACGAGCTCCTCCAGCGACCCTTCCACTAGCTCACCATTACGGTACTCGAGAAGCTCTGCACCCACCTGGTTCGCGAGCCGCTCCATCTGCCCGTCGAGCGCGCCGTACCAGCCAGCCGCATCGTCTACGACGCGCTCCGCGATGACCTGAGCAGAACGCCGCGACGCCTGCGACAGCGTCTGGTACGCCACCGTTCCGAAGACCGCGCTCGCGAAGGCAAAGAATCCGAACAGAGCCAGCGTTACCCGAGCCCGGAAGGAGATCGCAAAGCCCGAAAACCGCACTGCGGCGCGATCGGGATCCCGATGCAACGCCCGTCCGAGGAGAAGCAGCCCGAGGAAGAGAGTGAGGTTGAGGGCGATGAGGAGCACGGCACGCGCGATCCGAAGAGGCACGCCCGGCAGATCCACGGCGTAGATCACATGGTAGGCGGGCCCGTTGGAGAACTGCACTCCGGTATCGGTCTGCCACCCCTCACGCGTGCGGGACCTGCCTATGACAGTGGGCGCGGAGAGGCCATCGGGAAGAGGCAGCACGGACAATGCCTGGAGCTCGGCCCCTGCCGGCCCTCTTACAAGCGGCCCAAGGCCGGCCCTAACGGAGGTTTCCGGAAACGGCGGCACCACTGCCACCACCATACGGTCATCTGGTAGCGCCGAGGTCAGGATGTAGTGCGCGGCATCGTGGTCGAGCTGGACCAGGCGGACCCCACCGGCCACGCGGCCCTCGGCAACGATGGACTGATAGGGCTGCGGCTCTCCTTCAGCCACGCCGATCCGGATGCCCTCCCCCGGTGACCCGTCTCTCAGTTCGACCTGCAAGCGCACCGGATAACCGAGCGCGGACAGTCCACTAAGGCGCCAGGCCTCATAGAGGATCGTAACGTCTTCCGCCCCGCCAGCATCCAGCGAATCGGCGAGACCGGCGAAGTCGAACAGTCGGTCTTCGAGTTCGAGATCCTCGACCGCTGTAATTCGATTGAGCCGAACCGCGCCAGCATTCAGCCTGGCGTCAATGCTCTGGCCCCACATGATCGGGATCGTTGCGCAGCTGGCGATCCCAATGGCGATGGACCATCCAGCCACAGATCGCTGCCAACCACTCCATGCGCCGACCCCATGTGCCGCCAGTCCCACAGGAATCGAAAACGCGACCGACCACCAAACCGACGAAGTGCCTTGAAAGACCACAGTCGCTCCCACCGCCGCAGCGAACGCAGCAGTGACCGCGATCGCTCCGAACATGGTGATGGACGAGCCGCGCCCTCCCCGAACCCAGCTGATCGAGACACCCATGACCAGGGCAAGCAGACTTGTGACCGCGACCTGAAGGGCGACCCACTCGGCACGACCACCTGCTAGGAAGTCAGGGGTCATCCCTCCATGGAGCCAGAGCAAAATGCCCGGACCTAAAACGGCAGAGAGGGCCGCAGCCGTGACTGGGGAAAGGCCGAAGCGTGGCCGCGGAAGCACTGAGGCGAGAGCGAAGAGGACCACACCGATCATCGCGACTCGACCTGCCGAGAGCCCCCAGGGCCCAGGCAGCCGATAGGCAGTGGGATCGAAAACAGCGAAGGCCACCGGAACCGAGTCGACCGGGATCCATATCGCGCCGGCCACGAGGGCCAGGGCCGCTGCGATGGCCTCAGCTCGACCAAGTGGGCCTCCGATCACGAAGAGCAGCCAGGCCGCGAGTGCGACGAACCCTACCGTGAGCGCCCAGTCATACCGAATCCCAGCGGCCCGTTCTTGCGGCTCAGGCTGAACCAGAACCACCGTGAGCAACCGGTCGCCATCTAGGTCGAAATCCCAACCGACCTGTGTCCCGCCGGGATCCTCTTCGGAAATACGAATCTGCTCACCCGACTCGGCGTAGAATCGGGTTACGAGGTTCCGCACTTCCGCGTTGAGGCCTTCCGGTAATGATGCGCGGAGCACATAGGCGGCGACTGCCACACTGCCATCATCTGCCTTGGCCGTGACGTAGAAATATCCGAAGAGGGGGAGTTCACGGTACGACCAGCGCCAATCGCCCCTCTGCACGTCCTCCGGGACCTTTCCGCGGTGAACGCCGTCCCAGGCAACCAGTGCTCCGCTGGCGTCGTAGAGCGCCGCGGCTGAGATCCGGTTCCGCTCCCGAAGGTCCGCCAGATACTCGCTCGTCGGAGCCGTCTCGGTAGCCGTCCAATCCGCGATCAGTTCGTCGACAGCGGAAGCTCCCGCATCCATCCTGTGCTCTTCGAGCTCTACGCGCAGCAGTTCGCCCACTGTCTCCACCCGACCGGCCCAGTACCCATCCCAATCCGTAAGGACCTGATTTACTTGGCGCTCGGCGTGGAATCCGACCAGGATGCCAGTGACCAGTAGAACGACCCCAAGGCTCCAGGATCGCCCACGTTCCTGCCCGGCCGTGATCAGGGTGATGACGAGCGCTCCAGCAGCCACTAATAATGGCCATGGGGTCGTCCCACCCGACCAGATCCAGAGTGCAGCGACACCCACCCAAGGCCCTGCCCACCCTAATCGGTGGAGTGCCAGGTATCCCTCCGAAGTCGAAGGAGATCCAGTTGTCATAGGCGGTCGCCGAGCTGCCATGGACGGAAGTCAGCCGGATCCTCGCAGCGGATCGGGGAATCGCCTTCCCTGTAGGCGCCCTGAAGCAGAATGGTCCACACCTCCCGCTGGGGGGGAATCTGGTCATTGCCCAGGGAGTGGCCCGGGAGGTCTCCGAACGCCTCGTCATCTTGCGTATCCCAACGTTCTCCTTCCGCGTAACCGTAGGTGGGGATCCCTTCTGGAGTCGCGCGGGACTGACACCGAAAACCCTTCATCGGGCGGTGAACGAGTTGTTGGGTCGATGGGACAACGACGGGATGAGCCACTTCGTGATCATCACGAAATACCGGCTTGAGCTCCATCTCGAGGCTTTGCTTATGCCGCCCTCGGGGCCATCTCTCAAGTCGGTGCACGGTCTGTATCAGATCGACGCCTCCGACCCCATCGGCACAGACCCCAACTATGAGCATGCCGGCGAACTCGAAGCGTCGCTGATGCTGCACCTCGTACCCGAACTGGTTCGGACCGATCAATTGAAAGATTATCTCCCGAGCGGTGGAGCCCTCCGAAAGTATACTCGGCGAAGGGCACCGGCGCCCCCGCTTGCCTCACAGCGCGTGCTGGGCTCGCCGTCACTGACCTCAACTGAAAAAGGTGCAAACGTTTTCAAAGGGTACGTCGACATGCCCTAGGAGGCGATCGACGGCCCCGTACCGAACCGTGGTGGGTCACATGGGTAGCAACAGAACATGAATAGATTCGCATTCCTTTGGCTTGGCCTGATCGCTCTTGTCGGCACGCGCGCGCTGTCGGCTCAGGGGATCGTTGTCGACCAGGGCCAGTTCGCTGTCACCGTCGAAGGAGTCTCGGTCGGAAGTGAAGACTTCGTCATTCGGCGTGCGGGGCTCGGAAGTGGCGATGCAGTATTCGCGAACGCGACAGTTGCCCTGGTGGTAGGCCGGGCGACCCAAGACATGCGCATGATTCTCCGGGCGATTCCGCCTGAGGGGTCAGCCGACAGCTACCAGATAGATGTGACTGGTCTCGGCGTGGCGGAGATCGGCCTCGAGAGGGCAGATCGCAGGTTCCTGGCTACGGTGCGGTCCCCCGCCGGTGAGGAGGATCGCGAGTTTCCGGCGCGGCCCGACACTCGCGTCGTCGAGCTCGACGTCGCGCACCACTACTACTTCCTCCGCGACCTCCTCCCAGGTCAAGAGGTCCATGTACTCGAGCCGCGCAGCCGCAGACAGATGACGCTTACCGCGAGCGAGCGGACAGAAGTGCGCATCACTCTGGGACGAAACGTCGTCTCCGCACGACGCATCACGTTCAGTTCGAACGATGGCGACGACCGCACCGTCTGGTTCGACCAACAAGGGCGAGTGCTCAAGGTAGAAGTCCCTTCCCGGGCGTATGAAGCCGAGCGAACAGACCTAGTAGGCTGATCCTAGCGAGTCCGTGCCAACTCACACTTAACATTTTGAGCGTTGTGCGTACTCTATCTTCAGTGAACAAAAAACCGGGGGTTTAGGACCCACGCGGTGTCGGTTATTTTTCCAACACGGGATACATCCGCTTCACTTGCCCGGACGAAGAAAATGTTGGGTGTGGCCGTATTTGGTAACGTAGCTAAGAGTACCGACCCCACCGGCTCCGAAACTGTCGTGCAACGCATAGCGTACAGTGGGTCAGCACCCGGTTCCGCCCCCGTATCCAATTGTGGAGAGGTTTGTGACGAAGATGACCCGCCGGCCCGTGCTGATCGCAGCCTTGTTCGCGATCACAAGCCAGGTCTCCGCCCAGGAGGTGCCCTCGGCCCTCTCGCTCGGGGAGGCCATCAAAATCGCCCGGACCACCAACCCCGGATTCCTCCAGACCCGTAACGATGAAGCACTGGCAGACTGGAACGTGCGCCAGTCATACGGACAGCTCATGCCTACCGCCAACGCCAGCGCGGGAATCAGCTGGCAGGGCTCCGGCGAGCAGCAGTTCGGGAGCATTACGCTCGGCGACCTCGGCTTCGGTGACCTGCCGTCCTACTACGGATCGAATTACGGAATCAACCTCGGTTATTCACTGAGCTGGGCAAGCATCGTCGGTCCGAAGCAAGCCAAGGCAAATCGATCGGCCACAATGGGTGGCATTGGTATCGCGGAGTCGAACCTTATCGCCCAGGTGACATCGGGCTACGTCGAGATTCTTCGTCAGGAGCACGGAGTCCGCATAGCGGAGCTGCAGCTTGAAAGCACCCAGTTCAATTTGCGGCTCGCACAGGGCCAACTCGAGGTAGGCCAGGTCACACCCATCGACGTCGGTCAGGCCGAGGTGCTCGTCGGAAGGTCGGAGGTAACGCTGCTCCAGAGACGGAACGCAGTAACGACCTCGCGCATGCGGCTCCTCCAGCTTCTGGGGCTCCCGGTCAACCAGCCCTTCGAAACCACGACCACCTTCGTGCTCGCCGAACCTACCTACGATCTGCAGGCACTCACTGCCATCGCACTGGATGCCAATCCGACGCTGGTGCAACGCCGGTATTCGACGGAAGCAGCCGCGGTAGGCGTGAGCTCAGCCTGGTCAGGCTACATCCCTACCCTCTCCATCGGTACCGGCTGGAGCGGATTCACGAATCAGGCGAGCAGCACCGACCTGCAAATCGCGCAGGCACAAGCCACCGTGGCTGGCTCGATCCAGCAGTGTTATTTTAACAACGATCTGTATTCCAGACTGGCGAACCCTATCCTGCCACTCGATTGCGGCGCACTGGCGTTCACCGACGCTCAGGCGAATTCGATCAGGGCCGCCAACAAGTCCTTCCCATTCGACTTCTCGGCTTCTCCGCCGCGTGCGTCGATCGGCCTCAGTATCCCGATCTTCCAAGGCCTGAGCCGCCAGCGGAATCTTGCAGCTGCTCGGCTGCAGCGCGACGACCTCGAGCAGCAGGTCCGGGAGCAGGAACTAGCCGTCCAAGCCGATATCGCGATCGGCCTCGAGAACCTCCGGACGCTTTATCAGAGTGCACTGCTCGAAGAGCGCAATCGAGTACTCGCAGAGCAGCAGCTCAGCCTCGCACGTGAACGTTATCAGCTGGGTGCCATCACATTCGTCGAGCTCGTAGAAGCTCAGACCCTTTTCGCACAGGCCGACGCCGATGGTACCGTGGCCGTCTTTATGTACCACGACTCGGTGACCAACCTCGAGGCGCTCGTCGGCGCTTCCCTCCGATAGGCCGGACTTCTCCATGCAGATTCGAACAAAAATCATAATCGGCCTGGTCGGCGGCGCTGTCCTCGGCGGCGCTGCATTCATGTCCGCCCGCCAGAGCAACGATCGCCTCGAGGTTCGCACCGAAGCGATCGAAGCACGCGACCTGGTCGAGATCGTCACCGCGAGTGGAAACATTCGAGCCCGACGCACTGTCGACATCAGCTCGGACGTATCTGCCCGCGTCTCAGAATTGCTCATTGATGAGGGCGACGACGTCGTCGCTGGGCAGGTGCTCCTCAGACTCGAACAGGATCAGTACCAAGCGGCCCTCTCGCGTACAGAGGCTCAGTTGGCGCAGGCCGAAGCTCAGGCGTCGCAACAGCAGGCGAATCTCCTTCGTGCCGAGCGTGACCGAAATCGCCTACTCGCCTTGCGAGCTAGGGACTCGATCCTCGTCAGCCGACAGCAGTTGGACGACTCTGCCACGGATGTCGAGATCCAGCAGGCCATGCTTTCCTCCGCTCAATACGGGGTTTCCCAAGCCCGCGCGGGTGTGGACGAATCCCAAGACCGGCTGTCAAAGACGGTATTCATCGCACCGATGGCCGGTAAGGTGACTCGTCTGAACGTCGAAGAAGGCGAGACCGTCATTATCGGAACAATGAACAACCCGGGGAGCCTGGTGCTCACGATCTCAGATCTCTCTGTGATCGAGGTCGTCGTGAAAGTCGATGAGACCGACGTACCGGCGATCGCGCTGATGGATAGCGCGTCGATTCGAATCGACGCCTTCCCGGACCGCGAGTTCGCTGGTCGAGTCACAGAAATCGGGAACTCTGCCATCAACCCACCAAGTCAGGCTGCTGCCGGCCAGCAGGCTGCGATCGACTTCGAGGTCGTGCTCACCCTGGAAGCAAGCGACGCCCCGCTCCGCCCGGACCTTTCGGCTACAGCTGACGTCGTGGTCGAAAGGCGTCCCAATGCCGTGGCTGTGCCGATTATCGCCCTCACCGTGCGGGACTCCGAAGCCGACGAGGAGCGCGCGGAGGACGAGCCTACCGATGTAGAGGGGGTCTTCCTCGTTGCCGACGGCGCGGTGTCCTTCCAGCCCGTAGAGGTCGGTATCGCGGGCCAAGACTTCTTCGAGGTCCTGTCGGGCCTCTCCGCCGGGGATACGGTTGTCGCGGGTCCATACCAGCGAATTCGTCAGCTTCGTGATGGAGATCTGATCCAGGTTAACGAAGACGACGCGCCCGACCCAGGCGACGAGGGCTAATGCACTTCTGGGAGGGAGTCTCCTTGGCGTTCCATCAGATTCGCGCTGAGAAGCTGAAGTCGTTCTTCAGCCTCCTCGGTGTGATCATGGGCGTCATGTTCCTGATTATCGTGGTGACGGTCGTCGAGGGACTGGACCGCTACGTGAGGGAAGACTTGACCTCCCAGATATTTGGTGTCAACACGGTTACGCTCAGCAGATCGCCGTCCGTGAACATCAATACGACCAGAGAGCAGCGACGGGAGCGCAACCGTCGTCCAAGGCTGCGGTTCGAAGACGCTGATGCGGTCCGCGAACAGCTCGAACTGCCCGCGCGTGTCGCGGTGGAGAGTCGGACCGGAGGCAGCATCGTCGGAGACAACGGGATCACCGCGAGCGGCGTCTCGATTACCGGAGCATCGCCAGCGATCTTCGAAATCCGCGATCACACGATTGAGTTCGGCCGGGCCTTCACGACTCAAGAGAATGCTGCAGGGAGTGCGGTGCTATTGATTGGCTCGGAGACGGCAGACCGTGTCTTCGAGGGGCAGAGCGCAATCGGGCGGAACATGCGTGTACGCGGTTTTCCCTACCGGGTGATCGGCGTTCTCGAGGAACGCGGGTCACTGTTCGGTCAGTCGCTCGACAACATGGTGATCGCCCCCGCTCGATCACCCCTCAGAGCGATTACGGCTCCACTTGGTTACGTGGACGACATCATCATCCAGGCGATCGACCCCGACCAACTCCGCGACATCCAGATGGAGGTCGAGGGGATCATGCGCGTACGCCGGCGACTTCGGCCGACACAGGAGCCGGATTTCTCACTTGAGACCGCTGACGAGGCAATCAGCTTCTGGGACAACATCTCCCGAATGCTCTTCACCGCCTTGCCCATGCTCGTGTCGATCTCACTCGTCGTTGGCGGGATCGTAATCATGAACATCATGCTCGTGTCGGTCATGGAACGCACACGAGAGATCGGCGTGCGAAAGGCCCTCGGAGCCAAGCGAAAGGACATCCTCGCCCAGGTCATGATCGAGTCGGCCACCCTTTCGACCGTAGGCGCCTCGTTCGGTGTCCTAGCTGGCCTTGGGATCGCCCAAGTGATTTCGGCGCTTTCCCCGATGCCCGCAGCGGTGTCACCGAAGTGGATCATGCTGGGCCTAGGCCTCGGTCTGACCGTCGGGATCATCGCCGGTGTATATCCGGCGGCACAGGCATCGAAGCTGGATCCCGTCGATGCCCTCCGCTACGAGTGACGGGTCTATGAGCCAGATGGACGACCGCGACAGAAAAGGGGTCGAGGTACTTTACGATGGGCTCGTGATCGCAACGGATGCGATCCGAGCGAATCGAGTCCGATCGATTCTGACGGTCCTCGGCGTCGCAGTCGGAGTCTCCGTTGTTGTAGCCATTGGCGCGCTCATGACAGGGCTCCGCTCGAGCGTCATGGAGGCCTTCGAAGCGGCAGGGCCCAACAACTTCGTCGTTGCCCGTTTCGACTTCACCGCGATTACCATCGATCTAGGGAACAACCGGCCACCGTGGTGGGGCCGCCCAGAGGTCGAACCTGAGGAGGCCGCTCGTATCGCCGCCTTGCCCTCCGTCTCAGAGGCGCTCTACGACCTTTCGGGCTTCCAGGTAGACATGCAGTTCGAAAACGAGGAAATGGAGGACGTTTTTTCTTCAGGGACGGACTCCGGTTGGTCTGCCTACCAGGCTGGTGACTTCACGGTGGGTCGAGACTTTACACCCGCTGAGGTCCAGCAAAACAGGGCTGTGGTAGTTATATCAGCCGGCCTTGCGGAACAGCTATTCGGCCAACGCGACCCAATGGGGCGTCGGATTCGCGTGTCAAATCCGCAGCGCGGTGTGTCCCAGATTCCATTCACCGTGATCGGGGTCTACGAGCCCGAACAGAACATCTTCTCTACGGCGTTTCAGAACTGGGCGATTTTTCCGTGGAGTGCGGCACTGCGTCGCCTGAGGCAGAACAAGTTCCAGGCCCAGGTGCAGATCGTTCCCGAGGACTCTGTGGCGGTCGATCGTGTGATGGACGATGTCACCGCCCTGATGAGGGGACTTCGCGGCCTCGGGCCGAGAGATGAGAACGATTTCAGTCTGGCGTCGTCCGCTCAGATTCTCGACATATTCAATCAGCTTACGGGAGTGTTCTTTCTGGTCATTCTACTCCTCGCATCTGCCGGGCTCCTCGTCGGCGGGGTCGGAGTGATCGGGATCATGCTGATCTCCGTAACGGAGCGAACCCGAGAGATTGGAGTCCGAAAGGCCCTCGGGGCGACCCGGCGAGAGATTCTTTTGCAGTTCCTGATTGAGGCATCCTGTCTGACGGTATTCGGCGCCGGTGTAGGGCTTCTAATTGGCTGGGGGATGGCGACGATTGTGTCGACCTTCACCCCCCTTCCCGCGGTGATCCCTGCTTGGGCCCTTGGTGCCTCCTTGGGGATGGCCGCCTTCACCGGTATGCTGTTCGGACTTCTCCCTGCCTACCGTGCCAGCCGGCTCGAGCCCGTGGTGGCACTTCGCGCCGAGTAGCTCATGCCTGACGGCAACCCACCGCTAGATATTCTGGCCGTAATGGCCCATCCCGATGACGCAGAGCTTCTCTGTGGCGGTACGCTCATCAAGAGCGCGGGACGTGGAAAAAGGGTCGGAGTACTCGATCTCACTGCCGGTGAAATGGGGAGTTCAGGCTCTGCCGCGACACGCGCCCGTGAAGCGTCGGCGGCCTCAGCACAGATGGGTCTTGCAGTCCGCATGTGTGCCGAATTGCCAGACTCTGCTCTGGAAAACGACCATCGCTCTCGACTCGTAGTAGCGGCGCACCTCCGCGCCCTTCAGCCTCGTGTTGTGATCACGCACTGGAAGGTCGGCCGGCACCGGGACCACCGCATCGCCTCAGAGCTTGTGCGCGACGCCTGCTTCCTGAGCGGCCTCTCCAAGCTCGATCTGCCGTCGCCCCCCTTTCGGCCGAAAAAATTGATCTACGCCACGGCCTTTCGAGAGGATGCTGGGCCGCCCGACTTCGTCGTCGACGTAACCGAGCAGATGGAACGGAAGCTTGATGTCATCGTCCTCTATACGACGCAGTTCGAAGGAGTCACCCAGGCAGGTGAGGTCTACCCCGGCGGAGATCGACGACTGAGTGAACAGATTCGCGCTCAGATGGCCCACTACGGATCACTCATCCGGGTGCCGTACGGTGAACCCTTCCATACAGATGAAACGATGGAAGTCGACGAGATTTCGACCCTGGGCGTTTCAACCTACTGAGGCTGTTGGGTAGCGGAGTCAGGGCCACTACGCTCGACACCTCGAGTAACCGACGACGCCACGAGAGAACTTCGGAGCCGTGCACCCCCGAAGCAGTCGAGCCCGCGCTACCCCACCGTGCGCCAGCCACGACCACAGCCACGCTCAGATCTAGACCAGCAGGTGACCGATCGGTTCCCCCTATGCCAGGTGCGCCCACACTTCGGGCTGGTCCTGGACAGGAGAGTCAGCAATGAGTCGCTGCTAGGCGCCGTCGTGCAACGCTGCTGTATCCCGCTCTCTGAAGGCAAACACCGTCCCGTGTACCGTCGATTGAAAATGAGACGGCTGGCCCTCTGGGAACGGCGGATTGCGAAGGGTCACTCGACCTCAATAGAGGGAGTTCGGTAGGCGCCAAGGCTCTGGCGGTTAACTTATGGGCAGCCCTCACCCCGGCAACTCGACGCACGGGCTGGGTTATAACGTCTAACTCGACCAATCCTTCGGCAGAATTCATGAATCCGGCCTATCTCGACCACGCCGCCACCACACCGGTCCGAAAAGAGGTACGCGCAGTGATGGAGCCCTACGCTCTCGGAGCGTTCGGCAATGCGTCTAGTACGCACCGCTGGGGCCAGGTCGCGCGGGCGGCCCTGGAGAATGCCCGAGCCGAGATAGCCGAGTCCCTAGGAGCTCAGCCTTCCGAGATTCGCTTCATTCGTGGAGGTACGGAGTCCGATAACCTCGCGCTCATCGGTTCGTACCGGGCGCAGCGTGAGTCATCCGACGGACGGGCACCTTCCGTGGTGGTCACGGCCGTCGAGCATAGCGCCGTGCTCGAAACTGCTGCCTATCTGGAGACGTCGGAGGGAGCGAGTCTGACGACCCTTCCCGTGTCACCAGACGGAACCGTCGATCTCTCAGCTCTGGAGCCCGCAATTGCCGACGGCCCTGCGACGGTGTCGATGATGTGGGTCAACAACGAAACAGGGATCATTCTTCCGGTCGGCGAGGCCACGCAAAGAGCACACCGTCTAGGGGCGCTGATGCACACCGATGCCTGCCAAGCCCTTGGAAAAGTGCGTGTCCACGTAGGGGATGTCCCTGTCGACCTCCTCACCGCCACTGCGCACAAGATCAACGGTCCAAAGGGCATGGGACTCCTCTTCGTTCGTGAAGGAACCTCCCTACACCCACTGATCCACGGAGGTAGTCAAGAGCGAGCGCTACGGCCCGGAACGGAAGACATCGCCGGAGCCGTGGGACTGGCGACAGCAGTTCGGCTCGCAGTAGAGGAGCAAGCCGAAAAGGCATTGCGACTTGTGGGCATCCGTGACAATCTCGAAGAAGGGCTTCAAGTCACGATCCCCGGGCTCAGGGTCAATTGTGCCGAAGCAGAACGGGCCTGTCATGTCAGTAGCCTTGGGATCCCCAACGTGTCGGATGCCTCGGGCCTCCTGATGGCGCTCGATCTCGAAGGAATCGCTGTATCCGGGGGCTCGGCCTGTCACAGCGGATCAGGTAAAGGCAGCCATGTGATCGGTGCGCTCTATGGTGAAGACGATCCCATGGCCACCGTCCGCGTCTCGTTCGGCCTCGGTACGAGCGAAGCAGACATCGAACACGCCCTCGAGGTGCTCCCGCGAGTCGTGAACCGCATGACGGCCGGGGAGTAGTCACATCATGAGTCGTGTGCTAGTGGCGATGTCGGGCGGCGTAGACTCATCTCTAGCCGCGGCGCTTCTAGTCGAGCAGGGGCACGAGGTCGTGGGAGTCACGATGAAGACCTTCTGCTACTCCGGTACCAAGAGCCACGGAAAGACGTGCTGCGGCCTCGATGGAATCATGGACGCGAAACGAGTGGCCGATGCCCTGAATATTCCGCACTACGTTTTCGATGTGGAGGAAAATTTCACTCGAGACGTCATCGATGACTTTGTTTCAGAGTACGCACGCGGCCGCACGCCGAATCCATGCGTGCGGTGCAACAGCCACACCAAGTTCCGAGACCTCCTCGAGCGCGGACGTGCCCTGGACTGCGACCAGATCGCGACCGGTCACTATGTGCGGGTAGAAGAGGAGGCCGGGCGGACGTGGCTCGCGAGAGGCCGGGACGAGTCCAAGGACCAGTCATATTTCCTGTGGGGCCTTCCCCCCTCGATGATTCCCCAGCTTCTCTTTCCCGTCGGTGAGTTGACCAAGACAGAGGTGCGGGAGCGCGCAAGGAAGCTCGCGCTCGCTACGGCCGACAAGCCGGAATCGCAGGAGATCTGCTTTGTGCCGAGCGGCGACTATCGGGATCTTCTTCAGAAGCGGCTAGGTTCGGTTCACCCAGCGCTCGAACCCGGCGCCCTGGTTCGTACAGACGGTACTGTAGTCGGAGAGCACCAGGGCTATGCGGGCTTCACGGTCGGGCAGAGGAAAGGCCTGGGCGGAGGATTTCCCGAGGCGATGTTCGTTCTCGAGATCCGGCCGGACCAGCGCGAGGTTGTGATTGGTCTCCATGACGAACTCTTCAGCGATACAGTGACTGTCGCCGAGCTCAACTGGCTGCAGGGCGCGCCGAAGCAGGGAGTCTCTGTTCGCGTGCAGCTTCGATATCGCACCCCGGCAGTCCCTGCGACGATCTCCGCCTCTGGCGAAAAATTGGAGCTAGCCCTGGACGATCCTTTTGCGGCAGTGACACCAGGCCAGTCCGCAGTCGTATTCGATGGTGACCGCGTACTCGGCGGGGGCCGGATACTCAAGGCAGAACTGGCGTCTCACGCCTGACCCACCCGTGGCGGATCGCTAGTGCCTTAGGCCGGACGCCTCTCCAAAGGTCTTCATGACTTGGCGCTCTTCCTCCGAAAGCTCCTCCGGAACCGATACGACGACCTCGACGTACTGGTCACCGTTGCGGTCGCCCTTGGCGATGCCCTGCCCTCGGATCCGGAACTTCGTCCCCGACTGAGTTCCTTTCGGAATGTTGAGGACCACCTTCTTCCCACCGATCGTCTTGACTCGGACCTTCGAGCCCAGGGTGGCTTGCACGATGTTGATGGGAACCCGAGCGTGGATGTCGAGCCCGTCGCGCTTGAAGAAACTGTGCCCTTTGACCTTATAGCTGATCACCAGGTCACCGGGGGGACCTCCGTGTCTGCCCCGCTCGCCCTGACCTGATAGCCGGACCTTCGAGCCTGTCTCGACGCCCGGTCGAACATTGATCGTGATTTTTCGGTGTTGGCGAACAGCCCCACGCCCCGTGCACGAAGGACAGTGCGTCTCAGGAAGTTTGCCTCGACCAAAACAGGCCGGACAGGGGCGCTTCACGGCGAAGCCACCCTGACCGAAAGAGACGTGGCCTGTCCCTTTGCACTCTTCGCATCGCTTCACGTCCGTGCCCGACTTTGCACCGTCTCCGCCGCACGTAGCACAGTCTTCCGTAATCGACACGTCGACGGAAATCTTCCCACCTTTCGCAGCGGTCAGGAAGGGGATTTCGACCACATATTCGACGTTCTGACCTTTCTGACGCGGCGACGTCTTTCTCGGATCGGCCGACGGACCGCCCTGGGGCTTCTCCTTTCCGAGGTCGAACAGCGAGCTGAACATGTCGGAGAGGTTTCCGAAGCCGCCCTCAAAGTCATCGAACGAGAAATTGGGGTCAGCCCCGGGGCCGCCTCGAGAGGGCTGAGGTGCGCCTCGTCCACCACCGAAGCCAAGGGACCCCAGTCGTCGCATCTGATCGTACTGCTTCCGCTTCTTGGAATCGCTGAGAACGGAGTAAGCTTCACCGATTTCCTTGAACCGCTCCGCTGCGCGCGGATTCCTCAGGTTGGCATCCGGGTGGTTTTCCTTAGCCAGCTTCCGATAGGCCTTCTTGACATCGTCGGGGCTCGCCTTGTCCTTGACGCCCAAAGTCTCGTAGAAGTCCTTCCCCGCTGCTGCCATGAGCGACTAGCTCTGCGTGTACACGCTCACCCGGGCCGGCCGGACGAGGATGCCTTTCAGGGAATATCCCTTCTGGAATACCTGGGAAACGTTGTCCACCTGGTCGTCGGACTCTGCAGGGACCCGAATCATGGCCTCCATCACCTCGGGGTCGAACTTCTGCCCAGAGGGATCGAGCATCTCGATGCCGGCGTCGCTGATCGTCCGGACGAACTTTCGTTCGACCAGGTCGATGCCTTCCATGATGGCCTCAACCGTCGCGTTGCTCAGGTCGAGGTCGGCGACTCGATGCAGGTCATCCAGGACATCGAGGAAATTTTCCACAAGGTCGGCCTGAGCCCTGGACCAAGCTGAAAGGCGTTCCTGTTCACTGCGCCGCTTGAAGTTGTTGAATTCTGCGACGAGACGTAGATGCCGGTCGTTCAGCTTGGCGAACTCTTCTTGAACCGCGACATCCTCCGAAGAGAGAGCGGAGCCGGCGCCACTAGGCGACGCACTGGTGCCCGGGCCGCCCAGGGACGCATCCGCACTCTGTGCAGAAGACCCATCTGCATCGGCAGGCGGTGCATCTACTAGGGGTGCTTCCAGGGACTCGTCGCCGAGTTCTGTCTCTTCGTGATTCGTCACGGGTTCGCTCATCTCGGACCCTTTCGGGTCTCTGGGTCATCTTGAAACGGTCAATCGGCTACAAAGATACAACCACGGCGCGATCTGGTTCAGCCCTCCCGCATGCCCTACGAGGCAGACCAATCGGACTCTTCATTCGCGAGCAACCGGCGGTACACCAGTGCGAGCGCAGTCTGAGCCGCCCGGGCTCGGACCGCCCCCCGGTCCCCACTGAAGTTGCGCACTACAGTTTCCGTGTTCCCGTTCACGCTCGTACCGAACCAGACCGTACCTACGGGCTTGTCGGGAGAGCCTCCTCCTGGACCGGCCACTCCCGTGATCCCGATTCCCACATCGGCCCCCAGAGCCGTGACCGCGCCCTCAGCCAGGCCCGCTGCAACCAGATCTGAGACCGCACCGGCGCGCGCCAACTCCTCAGCATCGATGTCAGCGAGCGCGACCTTCGACGCGTTCGTGTAGCAGATGAGCCCTCCACGGAACGTCTCTGAGGACCCGGGCGTGTCAGTGAGGCGTTTCCCAACAAGCCCACCCGTGCAACTCTCGGCCACCGCGAGGGTGCGGCGCTCCCTCAGCAGCAGCCGATGAACCGCCTCAGCCAGGTCCCCTGACTCCGATTCGAAGCGCCACGGGCCTACCACCTCACTGAGCGCCGCCAGTGTTCTGTCGAAGCGGAGCTGCGCACCCTCTGCCGTCCCTCCCAATATCGTGAACCGAAGGTCCACCCCGAGAAGGTCCGGGAGATAGGCCAGCTCCATGCCAGCGAGTGGATCGACCGCGAGAGCAGACCGCATCGATTCAAGCGATTCACACAGGGCGGACTCCGCGATGCCGGTCGTGTAGACGATTCGGTGATGAATCCCACCGCGGACGAGTCCTTTTTCGGACAGCGCAGCAAACAGGTCACCTTCAACGATGGCCTTGAATTCGTTCGGAACTCCGGGAAGGAGCACGATGACAGTCTCGTCATTCTCTAGGAACAATCCCGGCGCGGTGCCCAGGGGATTCGAGAGCGGGCGGCCTCCAGCCGGAACCATCCACTGCCCGGTGCTGGCCTTGGGAACCGTCGCGTATCCTCCCGCCGCGTAGCGGGCCTCCACAGCCCTCCTTACCTCGTCGTCCGGAACAAGGGTGAGCCCCAGCCGCGCAGCAACTGCAGCCTTGGTCCGATCGTCGGGAGTTGGACCTAGCCCGCCCGACACGACGACCAGTTCGGCTAGCGCGCACGCGGCACCCAGTGCCTCATCGATGTCCGATTCGATGTCGCCAACAGTGTACCGGCGGACCACTGAGATTCCCCGCGTGGCCAGAGCGCTCGACAGCCAAGCGGCATTGGTGTCGACGGTCTGGCCAGAGAGCAGCTCGTTTCCGACCGATACGACCGCCGCCCGGACCGGGGAATCACTCACCGAGAATACCTTAGTCCCGGATTCCGACCAGCGTCCGGTAAGACCAGAGGTAGTCGAGAAGGGAGTACACGGTCAGAACGATCGCAACTCCGAGGGTGATGGCTACAAACCACTCGAGTCCCTCAGACCCGAACCGCCAGGCAGCACCAACCCACGCCCGGTCAGAAGCCACCTGGGCCAAAGGATACCAGAGGAGGGCGCCCCCAATGAACAGCATCTGAAAGAGGGCCTTTCGCTTCCCCGCCACTCCGGCGGCGATCACGACGCCCTGCTTGGCCGCGTACCCGCGGAAGATCGTGATGAAAATCTCGCGCCCGAAAATAACCAACAGGATCCACATCGGGAGCTGCCCCCAGACCGGCGCTTCGTCCAGCGGCCCCACGCGGTGGGAAATCAGATAGATCGGGACCAGCGTTACCGCGAGCAGCAACTTGTCAGCGAACGGATCGAGCAGCTTCCCCATATCCGTGATCATGTCGTACCGCCGAGCCAGATAGCCGTCGTATACATCGGACAACGCAGCAACCACAAACAAACCAAAACCGAAGAACCTCAACTGCAGGTTCTCCGACATCACAAGCCAAGCGAGGAGCGGGCACGAAGCGATGCGAGCCAAGGTGATAACGTTCGGGACGTTCATCCGACTAGGGGTCATGATGTCAGGCGCCTCGCCGGTGCACGCGTGCGCCTCTCCGAAGGACTAAGAACGTTCTTCGACGACCAGCCTGCTCAAGCACGAGAGCGTTTCGAAGACCCCCGTCCCGTCCAGGTCTGTCCCGTAGTACACGATATTGCAGTTGATCTCGCGCGAGGCGTAGTTGATCATCGACATGGGTCGACGCTACCTCCGCATCAGTGTGATTCGTGAAGCCACAGAATCTCCGATCAGGGCCATTTGGAGCGGTGCCCCAAGGCTCTGAGACGTATCCGACGTTGTCCGGAAGAGGCTAACGGACAATAACTTCGGGCCGCCCGACCTGAGGTGCAAGTCTGCTGATTTCAAGCTGGCTCCATCGTCGCTTCGATTTGCAGTCGCTCTGCGTCATCCAGCATTCGATCGATGATGGCCTGGGCCCGCTCTCGCAGCATTTTCCGAGGCTCCCACGCGACGAAGTCCCGTAGCAGTCGAATCAAGTCCACGGATGCGGGTTCCCGGCTGACATGTCCGAGTGCAGCGAGCCGCTTCAGGGCCCGGGGGCTGAACAAATCCCGCCGATGACGCCTGACCTGCCCTTGTATAATCATCGCAGCAATCGCCCCGGCGGCGGCGGCGGCTAGAACGGTAAGTCCTGCAGTACGAAGCCTTTTGTCTATCATCACATTTCCCGTCGTCCGGCCAGCGCCTGCGCGATCGTCGTACCATCAACGTATTCGAGATCACTGCCGACCGGAATGCCACGAGCGAGCCTGGTGACGCGAGGACCGAGCGGCCGAATCTCGTGCTCGAGGTACACCGATGTCGCCTCCCCCTCAACGCTGGCGTTCGTTGCGATGATCACTTCCTGGACCTCGCCGCCAGAACCATCGATTCGGGCAAGCAGAGACGACAGGTTGAGTTCGTCCGGCCCGATGCCGTCGAGGGGTGAAAGCCGCCCTCCCAACACGTGAAAAAGCCCCCTGAACTGGCCGGTGCGCTCGATCGCACCGACCTCGTAGGCCTCTTCCACAATGCAGAGCACCGTCCGATCTCGCCTCGGGTTGGTGCAGATTTCGCAGAGTTCTTGTTCGGAAAAATTGCCGCAGGCGTCACACCTTCGAACCTTTTCGGCCAAGTCGACCAGGGATTGGGCCAGGCGGCGGGTATCGTCCTTTGACCCCTTCATGAGGTGATGCACGAGTCTGAGCGCGGTCCTCGAACCGATGCCCGGGAGACGTGCGAACTCGTCGCTGAGTCGCTCGATGGCCGACATGTAGGCTAGCGCTTTCTCAGAAGAGCTTCGGGAGTCCTGGAATGTTCATAGGAAGGCCCCCAGTCGCCTTCCGCACCTCCTGCTCGTACTCACCCTGTGCCTTGGCCTGAGCCTCGCTTAAAGCAGCCATCACGAGATCCTCGAGCATCTCTACGTCCCTCGGGTCTACGCACGTCGGGTCAATCTTTACTTGCCGTACCTGACCCTTTCCGTCGACCGTCACGGCCACCATGCCTCCCCCCGAGGAGGCTGAGATGGACCTTGTCTCCAGCGATTCCTGAAGCTCGGTCATCTTCGCCTGCAGTTGCTGGCCGAGCTGCATGAGCTGGGAGATGTCGGTCATGATCGGGCAGTTGCGAGTGGGGCTGCGGACGTCAGTCCATCAGCTCGAGATCAAGTTCTTCTACCGCCCGTTCGAGGCGTGGTTCCTGGCGAACGAGCGCACTGAGCGTATCGGCCTTCGCGTCCTCTTCCGAAATTCGGACTGAGCTATCGAGCTCCTTCACAGGTGCCTTGACCTGGATGACCGGTCGCCGACCGGCGAAGGGCGTGAGTCCTTCGCGAATCGTTTCAAGCACCGGGGTCGTGGAGAGCCTCTCATACGCGGGACCCGGGATCGGCCGAACCACGATTTCCCCGTCCGGCCCTCGGGAGACCTCCGCGGAGTGCAAAAATCCGACGAGTCCCGTTGGAAGCCCACGCCCCGACCCAAGCCAGCGTTTCCAGGCCTCGAGAATATCCTCAGAGGGCTCGATTGAATCAGGGGGAGACGAGGACTCTCCAGTAGCACATTTGGCGGGGGCAGCGCCGCCTTTGGCTGCAACCTCATTCTTCAGAGTAGAAGCCACGCTGAGACCACTTTGGCTCGTTGAGCCTGCTTCCGGCCCTGAACGCCCCTCCCCTGTCGGAGCGCCACTGCCCACACCACTTCCCGTTCCGCCTTCCGACGGAGGAGCCCCGCCCAGCGCTTGAATCAGCGCCTCGAGCGATACAGTGCGATCCAGAAAACTCATTCGCAGTAGCAGCATCTCGATGGGAAGTCGCGGGTTCGGACTTCGGCGCAGACTTCCCTGACTCTCCAAGTCAGATGCGGCGGACAGCATTCGCACCAAGTCTCCCGGGGCGAAGAAGGCGGCACGCTCGAGCAATTGCGAGCGGATGTCCTCCTGCATGTCCACCTCCGCGTCCGGGGAAAGACGCAGTCGAAGCAGGGTTCGGAGTACATCCAGGAGCCCGTGATAAAACTCGACCAGGTCGTAGCCCTCATCCACAAGGGCCTGTACCAAGCCGAAAACCTGCTCGTGCCGACTTTCCCGGAGGATATCAAGCAGCTCGATATATCGTTCGTCCTCAACAAGGCCCAGAACCCGTCGAACCGCATCGATCTCGACCTCGCCGCCGGTTAGCGACAGCACCTGATCTAGGAGAGACAGTGCATCTCGCATCCCGCCGTCCGCTTTCCGCGCGATGATCCGTAGCGCGTCCTCCGGTGCTGCAACACCCTCTGCAGCCAAAACCCGCTCTAATCGGGCGATGATGTCACCCACACCGATGCGGCGGAAATCGAATCGCTGGCACCGCGACAAAATCGGAGCCGCGGCCTGCTGAATTTTCTGGGGCTCAGTCGTCGCGAAGACGAAGATCACTCGCGGCGGTGGCTCCTCCAGGATCTTGAGAAGGGCATTCCATGCCTCGCGCGTAAGCATGTGGGCCTCGTCAACGATGTAAACCTTCGAGCGTCCATCCGCAGAGGGAGCGTACATCGCACGCTCCCGTAGGTCCCGAGCATCGTCTACTCCCCGGTTGGAAGCCGCGTCGATTTCCACGACGTCGAGGGCGGTGTGACCACCCCAGATGCGGCTACAACTCTCGCAGATCCCGCATGGTTCGCCCTCTGCGGTGCGGTCCGGGCAATTGAGCGCCATGGCGAGCACACGAGCCAGTGTCGTCTTGCCAACGCCCCGCGGCCCGCAGAACAGGTACGCGTGCCCAACCCGGTCGCCAGCCACTGCCCGACGCAGCGTCTCCGACACATGCTCCTGCGTCGCCACATCAGCGAAAGATCGGGGTCGGTGCTTCCTCGCCAAAGCCTTGTGGCTCAATAGATTGCGCCCGTCTTTTCAAGTATAAGGCGAGAAGGGTGCCCCAGGCTACCCGCAGCGACAATCACCACACTTACCGCTGCTACCTTCGGGGTCCTGACGGGATTCATGAGCTCTCACCCTGCGGACCTGGGGCACCAAGAACCTACCCGGGGCCCGATTGGAGGTCAACGTACGGGAGGGGTCGCGCGATGGGCCTTTTTCGAGGCTCAACCAGGCATGGATCCCCCCCACCGGGCCGATCGTTGTCCGATGAACATCGCGCGCTACCCGCCTCATGACCTCGGTACCTAGGGAGAAGCCGTCGCGTCCCGATTGCTGGAGCGTGCAGGATTGACGATCCGTGAACGCCGGGTATCGACTGGGCCGTCGAGAGATTGACACTATTGCGAGCCGGACTTCGGTTCTCGCCTTCGTGGAGGTGAAAACGCAGTCCAGGGGAGGGATGGGAAGCCCCGAAGATGCCGTCACGTGGAAAAACCGCCGGGAAGTCGATGTGGTGGCCCGAGACTACCTCATGCGCCATGTCCGTGAAGGCGTCGGTGTTCGGTTCGACGTGGTCGCGATTGTCCCAGATGAGCGCCGACGCATCCTCCGGTGTGATCACATCGAGGACGCGTGGCGGCCTCAATCCTAACCCATCAGCCCGTGACGACAGCCTCGACGGGAGCCAAGAGGTCCCGGCCGATCGCCTGGGCGATCGCGCGTACCTCCTTCATCATATCCGCGAACTGCTCAGGGTATAGCGACTGCGCCCCATCAGACCGCGCACTCGGCGGATCCGCGTGCACCTCGACGATCAACCCATCAGCCCCCGCGGCGACGGCTGCCCTGCCCATCGGAATCACTTGGGACCTAAGCCCCGTCGCGTGGCTGGGGTCTGCGATGATCGGAAGGTGAGAGAGAGACTTCACCACCGGGATTGCTGCCAGATCCAGCAGGTTCCGGGTGTGCTGGGCGAAGCTCCGCACGCCACGTTCGCAAAGAATGACGTCCCCGTTCCCTTCAGCAAGCAGGTACTCGGCGGCGAGGAGGAACTCCTCGATCGTAGCCGACATACCGCGCTTGAGCAGGATCGGCCTGCCTGTCTGCCCAGCCCGGCGCAGCAGCGGGTAGTTCTGCATGTTGCGCGCACCGATCTGGATCACATCAGCATACTCGGCAACAAGATCAGCTCCATCCGGATCGATTGCTTCCGTCACGACCGCGAGGCCACTCTCTGCCCCAGCCTTGGCGAGATAACGGAGCCCCTCGAGGCCGAGGCCCTGGAATGAATACGGCGACGTACGTGGCTTGAATGCACCGCCACGAAGGACCGTCGCGCCCAGTTCCCGAAGCTGATGCGCGATCCCGATGATCTCAACTTCACCCTCCACCGCGCAGGGACCGGCCATGATCACGAGGTCAGAGCCACCAACAATTGTGCCGTTCGAAAGGGTTACCGTCGTGTCTTCTTTTTTCCACTCCCGCGACACCTGCTTATAGGAGTGGGTCACAGGTATCAATTCGAGGACCCCGCTCAGCCCCTGGAGTCGCCCAGCGTCCACACCACCATCGTTGCCAAGAAGGCCTACAGCCGTGGCCCGGCCAGCCGGAATCGGACGTGCGACATAGCCCATATTCTTGATGGCACCGACGACTCCAGAGATATCTTCCTCGGAGGCGCCGTGCTTCATTACAACGAGCATCGATAACGCATGGGGCTGGAGAATCGTTGAGCGCCGTAGTCTAAAGGGCCTCCGGCGGTGGGTCTATGGTCACACCGCGCTCGCTACCTCGAGCGCTTCCTGGAGCTTCACACCAACGATCGTGCTGACCCCGGGCTCCTCCATAGTCACGCCGTAGATCCAGTCGGCAGCTTCGATGGTGCGCGGGTTGTGCGTAATCACCACAAACTGCGTCTGCCCACTGAACTCCTGAAGCAGGCGGATGAATCGCCCAATGTTGTTTTCGTCCAGCGGAGCATCGACCTCGTCGAGCACACAGAACGGGCTCGGCTTCACCAGATAGATCCCGAAAAGAAGAGAAAGCGCGGTGAGCGCTCTCTCTCCACCGGAAAGCAGGTCGATGCGCTGTGTCCTCTTACCCTTGGGTGACGCGTGGATCTCGATTGGAGACTCAAGAGGATCGTCGGGGTCCTGAAGCCAGATGTCCGCCTCACCACCCTCGAAGAGGCGGAGGAAGGTCTTCCGGAAGTTCTCGCGAATCTGGGAGAAGGTACCGATGAAAAGATCCGTCGCTGTCTTGTTGATCTCTCGGATGGCCGACCGAAGGTCGTTGCGAGCCGCTACTAGGTCGTCGCGTTGCGTCGTCAGAAAATCCAGGCGTTCGCTTTCCTCATCATGCTCCTCTACCGCGAGCATGTTCACCGGGCCAAGGCGATCCAAGGCCTGTATGAGTTTCTCAAGTTCACGCTCGAGGTCAGCGTGCTCGCCCTCAATTGGCTGAGCCTCGGAAAGGAGGGTGTCGAGCGGCTTGCCCCACTCGCCCTCGAGGCGCTCCCGGATGCGTTCGATACGCCCCGTGATCTCCTGCTGCTCTAGTTCCAGACTATGCCGTCGGTCAGAAACTGCCCGCTCCTGAGTGCGGGCGTCCCGCGCGCGGCGCTCAGCCTTGTCCAAGTTCTCCGAGATGGCATGCAGGGCCTCATCACGGGCCTGAACATCGGTTTCAGCAGCTGTCCGTTCCCCGAAGAGCCGCTCCGTAGCCTCCTCCCCTTCCTTTCGCAGCGAGCGAGCCTCCTCCTGCTCGGTCCGGAGTCCTTGCTCTTCCTTGTCGAGCCCTTCGACCCTCGCGGTTGCCTGCGTTCGCCCCGCTGCAATTGCCTCTAGTCGGTCATTCAGGCGGGTCACATCCCCCTCGAGGCGGGCGACGTCGACGGCAAGGCCCGCTTCTTCTGCGCGGGCCACCTCCCATTCCTCTTGGACGGTCTCAAGTGCCTCTCGCGAGCGGTCTCTCTCCTCTTGAATGCCCGATTCTTGCTCGAGCAGTACCGCCCGATCGTCTCGCGCTTCAGCCGCTCGTTCAACCGCCCGGGTGCGGGCAGCCTTGGTTCCCTCGACCTGTCGCGCCAGTTCGTCACGGAGACGATTCATACGCCCTCGCTGGTCGGTCTGTGCCGTCAGATCGCCATGCGCCTTCCTGTGTTCGTCGTCCGCGGCCTGCCTGGTTGTCCGAGATTCAGCCAACCAGGACTCTGCAGATCCTAGGGCTACTTCGGTTGCGGCCATGGCATACCGGGCGGCAGCGGCCTCGGTGTCCGCAGCTTCGTACTCGACGGATACCCGCCTTAGCTCTTTCTTTCGTTCCAGAACGCCTGACCCACCGGACGGATTTCCGACCCGCACGACGCCTCTGCGCTCGGTGACCGGGATACCCGTCACACTAGCACCCGTCGACTCGACCCCATCGAGCAGGGCCTTCACCCATGGCGCGCCCGCGCCCGATACCCCGATGCTATCCAGTAACCCACCAGAAGCCTTGCCCGCGCTCTCGGGTACGCGATCCAGCGGAAGAACGATGAGGCCGCCCCCGCCCTCCCATTCGTTGCCAAACCACCCCAGAATCTGATCGAGGGAGGCGCCATCTTGTACGACAAGCGCGGTCGCGAGGGGGCCGAGGTAGCCCTCGACCGCTGAGGTCGCTGTGGCATCGGCGTCAATGAAATCAGACAAAACACCCAGGACGCCCCCGCCAGAAGCATCGAGCGCGCTCCGCACGACCGGTTCGACACCTTCGCGATCCCTCTCCAGCCCCTCGAGAGCGGCCTTTCGGGCCCTCAATGAGGCTGCCAGATCTCCGGTTTCGCGCTCCGCGCGGCGAGCCGCATCGAACGCGAGCCGAGCAGCCTCGACTGCTGTCTGGCCGTCGGCGACAGCCGATCGGGTGGTATCAAGGGTCTTCGCAAGTTGATCTAGGCGACCCGAGAACAGATCTCCCTGCCCTTCGAGGTCCGTGAGCGAGTCGGCGGTCTTCTCCAACTCGAGATTCACCTGGCCGAGCCGGCGTTCCAGCTCGACAGCCTGCGCCTCGGAAGCGTCTGCATCTCCTTCGAATTGGGCCCCGCGGCGCGCGATATCGCGGCCTCTGGACTCCGCTCCGTCGAGCGCCCTACGGGCCTCCTGGAGCCGGTCGCGCACGACTTGGGCATCGGCAGAGCGCTCGACTGCGATTGCCTTCAGCGTGGTGAGCTCTTCGGCCGCCTGAGCACCTCCAGCAGATAGCTCTGCCTCATCTTTCCCGAGACTGGCGGCGCGCTCGCGTGCCTCACTCCGTTCGCCGTCGATCTGCGCCATGCGTCTTTCAGCGTACGCCGCGCGCTCATCAGCGACGGCCAGGTCCCGCTCCCACCGGACGAGCTGCTCACGCACACCACCAAGCACACCTGCCGCGGTGATTCTGGCCTTCTCAGCGCCCACTTCGCTTAACCGCAGCGATTCGTATTCAGCCTCGGCCGAGGCGAGCTCGGCGACCATACCCTGCTCTGTCTGCTGATCCCCGCTGAGGTCTTTCTGCACAACAGCGAGTCGAGTTCGGATCGTGTCGAGCTGGTGGCGAACGACCGCGACTTCAACGTCAAGTCTCCGCTGACGGTACTCGGTGTACCGCTGCGCCTTACCCCTTTGCCTCGAAAGAGACCGGACCTTGGTGGTGACTTCCGAGATCACGTCGTCGAGTCGCTGGAGATCCAGATCAGCCCGCTCGAGACGGCGCACCGCGGCCTTCCTGCGGTCCTTGTACTTCCCAATGCCGGAGGCTTCTTCGAACAGCCCGCGCCGCTCTTCTGCGCGATCGGAGAGAATCGCATCGATCATGCGGTTCTCGATCATGGCGTATGCGTTAGCACCGAGTCCGGTGTCTCGATAAAGATCGACTACGTCCTTGAGGCGAACGGTCGATCGGTTGATCGAGTACTCGCTACCTCCGTCGCGAAAAACCTGTCGCCCGATTTCGACTTCTTCGACCGGAATCGGGAGCGCACCGTCTTCGTTCGTCACGGTGAGCGAAACCGATCCGCGATTGACCGGTCGACGATTGACGGTGCCTTGGAAGATCGCCTCTTCCATTTTGGCACCCCGGATTGCAGTCGGGCGCTGCTCTCCGAGAACCCACCGGATGGCGTCCGAGATATTGGACTTTCCACACCCGTTGGGCCCAACGACGGCAGTAATCCCTTCGTGGAATTCGACCGTGGTCGAATCCGCGAATGATTTGAAGCCCTGAAGCTTGAGCGACTTGAGCCTCATCCGAGTCCCGCCGAGATGAACCAACCCAATCCAGCGATAACCACCATGGCCAGAATCACGAACATGATCATCCGCGGGACTCCACCAGAGCCCTTCTTCAGAGTCAATCCTGAGGGTGCACCGAGATCCGACGCTCCAGTGGACAGACCGTGCACCCCACTCGTAGCACCAGTGACCGCGCGAACCAATGACGCAAGGTCACGAACTGCGACCGGCAGGCTCTCATCCCGTCCAGACAGAATCACGATGTCCGAGGCAGACCCAAGGAATGACGAAGTGCATGCGGCCCCGTCATGGACGTACAGGGCGAGCGTTGCCCTCGCTTCGGCCATCCCCGCCATCAATCGATACCAGCGGGAACTCCTTGCGACCGTATTGGAGTCAGCGACCGGTGTGCCCGCTGTGATCAGCAAGAATTGCCCGCCATCGATGGAATGAGACACGTGTTCCACCGACGAACCGTGGAGCGTCGCATCCGATAGTCCTTCCCGATTGTTGAGGCCAGCCGGAACGTGAAGTGAAGGCTGCTCGAGCCCACCGTCCACGAGGACAATTCGCTGCCCGTCAGCGCTCCAGGCGCGTACGAGGTCCAGCGCAGCAGCGGCTGCCCAACCGTCTGATACGGCCTGTTCGGTAGCTACAATCGCGACCACTCGGCCGGCCCCACCGCCCTGCGGTGCGACCCCGTCGAGCGGCAGCCACTCGGGGAGATGTGCCATCGACTATCGCCGGTAGGATCGTGAGTGGCCGGGCAGAGCCCGGTACGGGGACTTTCTGGACCCGAAGACGGGGTAAGTTAGAACCCATGTCGAGCGTCGGCAAATCCCAACGGTAGCACGAAATCGAAGCATTGTAGTGATTTTCACGGCATCGGCGGGCCGAATCACTCGTCCGGATTCTCCCATCGCGCCGCGTCACCCCAGAGGTTCTCCAACTGGTAGAACTGCCGTGCCTCAGGATGAAAAACATGGAGAACGAAATCGACATAGTCGACGAGCACCCAACGCCCGCCCTGCATACCCTCCACATGCTCAGGCCGGATCGAATCCTTCTTCAGCTCATTCACCACGTGATCCGCGATCGCCTTCACCTGCACGTCGGACCGACCCCCTGCAATCACGAAATAATCGGTCGCAGACGAGATCCCGCGGAGGTCCAGCACGACCACATCGTGGGCCTTGAGCTCGACTGCGAGCTCAGCCGCACGCGTGACCTCAGCCGGGAAGTCCGCGGGATCCATCGTTGGAAGCGTCACAGTCGACTCAGCCTTCCTCTGCCTCGACGTTGACCTCGATCTGCACCTCGACGTCACCGTGGAGACGAATGCCCACATGCACGGTCCCGGTCGCCTTGATCGGGTCATCTAGCTGGACGGTCTTCTTGTCCAATTCAAAATCGAGACTGCCCGCGTTCGCTTTTTCGACCACGTCGGTGGCCGTAACCGATCCGAACAACTTTCCGTCTTCGCCCGCACGCTCCGTGAACGTGAGGGACATCCCTTCGAGCTGAGACGCACGACGACGCGCCTCCAGGAAGTCACGACGCTTCCGCTCCTCGGCGAGCGAACTCTCCTCCTCGATCCGCTTCATGTTCGCATCAGATGCGACGTACGCGAGGCCTTGCGGGATCAAATAGTTGCGGCCGTACCCTGCCTTGACCTGAACCACCGCCCCGGCATCTCCCAGGTTCTCTACCGACTGCTTCAAGATGAGCTTCATAATTCCTCCGACTTGAGTCTCAAGCGGCCTGTGCACCAGCGCGTGCGCGCAGGTCCAGCCACGTATCTGCGATTCCAAGAAGCACCGTGAATCCGATCACGACCGGAGCCGCGAAGAGAATTCCAAGTGCGAACATCGTGATGCCAATAAATGTGAGTCCGCCGTTCACGAACACGACGACACCTATGCCCCGGAGGGCGTATAGCGAGCCCATAAAGACCGCGACGTTGGCCCCAAGTCGGCTGCCCCCGTCTTCCGGGAGTAAAGCGACCATCGCGAGTCCGGCAATCATCAACCAGACGAGATGGTCGTTGAATCGAAACCCACGAAGGGTCCCAACGTCCTTCTCTTCGGTCGGTGCCACCCGACCAAAGACCCACCATGCGAGGCCGAGAGCTGCCATCGTCTCGATCGCCATTAGGGCCGGAAACAGCTGAGCCTGGGCTTCAACCGTCTGATAGATCGCGGTAACCAGTGTTGGAGGCACCGCCTCTCCATCCCGGAGCACCGCAATCACGTCGAGCCACGTCGCGAAGCCAGACCGGAGATGATCCGTGACCTGCCAGTCAATGGCGGCCCACGCTCCCCGGCGTATGGTAAGGAAGACGCCCGAAATGACAATCGCACTTCCTACCGCGGCCATCGACCGACTCGTCAGACGCCAGTGGGGGACATATGTCGCCAAGGCGGCAAAAACACCTCCGGCGATCAGCGCCCACGCGCGTTCAACGAACCAGAGTCCATCACGTGGACCTGCAAGCACGACGAAGAAGCCAAAAATCGCCGCGACGACGATCGCACCTGTCCCCCGCCCCTCCAGACCCAGAAGAATCAGGAGAGGTACAGCAACGAGCACGATCGGCTGAAGAATCGACGTCGCAAGGACGACGCCGAGCAGTCCAGCCGCCCGGCGCCACCCTTTGCGAGTGTCACTCATTGCCTCGTCCGTCGTCATCGGTCTACTTCGCGTCCGTCAGCGCAGTGAGACGAGATCAGCCGTCTTCACGCTGCATGTACGGTAGCAGCGCGAGGTAGCGCGCACGCTTGATCGCTGTACCCAACTGACGCTGGAACCCAGCCGTTACCTTCGTCGTCCGCTTCGGAATGATCTTTCCCTGCTCCGTAACGAAGTGAGACAACGTTGAGACGTCCTTGTAGTTCAGCATGATGATGCGCGGCCCTTCCATGCGCCGACGGCGACCACGTGAGCCCGTGTACTCGGGAGGAGAAGTGCGAGGAGTCCCGTCTTCCTCCACCGCTGCCTCAGGTATCGGGAGATCGTCGTCATCATCCTCGTCTTCGTCATCGTCCGCACCTACCCGGACAGGAACGTCGGCCATAACGGAGAGACCGGTGGTTGGCTCGCCCTCATTGAGGATCAAGAGATAGCGAAGTACCTCACCGTCGAGCTTGAGGAGACGCTCGAACTCGGGGAGGGCCTCAGCTGCGGCCATGAACTGCGCTACTGCGTAGAAGCCGGTGCTCTGCTTCAGAACCGGGTACGCGAGCTGTCGATTGCCCCAGAGGTCGACTGCGGAGACTTCTCCGCCCTTTGAAATCGCGAGTTCGTGAAACGTGTCGAGCTTGGCGGTCACGGCCTCTTCTTCGAGTGCCGGATCCAGGATGTACACTACTTCGTAAAGCCGCATCTTTCGTTCCCTCGGTCCGTTGAATTGGTACGGGCTCCATCGAACTCGGGCACCTCGGCTGCGGCTGAGGCACTCTGACGGAGCGGGCTGTATGTAGTCGCGCCCTCATGGACGCGGCGGAAAAGCTAGTGAATCGCGGGACAGGTTGGAACCCGCGGAACATCGCCGTCTAGATCGCCACCGCCTGCTGGATCGCCGAAACGAGCAGAGGATAGCGCTCAAAACCCCAGCGAGCCTCCTCGACGTCGAGCCGCTCACGGTTTGTATGTGCGAAGCGCTCCTCCCCTGGAGCGAACCCGACGGTCGGGATGCCGTGCACGCCACAGGACCAACCACCATCAGTAGCGAACTGCCACGGTCGGATGGTCGCCGGACCTTTCTCTGCGCGCCGACCAACTGCATCAGCTGCCGCGAGGATCATCGGGTCGTCAGCCGGCATCAGGAATCCGGGCGTGAGAAGGTTGCGGTCCTCTTCAAGGCCGGTGTAGGTCACCTGATGTTCCGTCGCCATTCGAACCTCGAGTGAGAGGCCAGCTGGGAGCTGAGGCACCCGGGCCTTAATTGCTTCACGCACTCTCGCGATCAGCGAGGTATCATCATCTCCTGGCAGGATGCGCCAGTCGATCGTCACGACGGCCGAATCGGGGATTACATTCCGGCTCTGTGGGAGCACGTCCACCATCGTCGCGATCAAGCTCGAGGCCCCGAGTACCGGAACGGACTCCTGACGGTCAGCGAGATCTCGTATCGCCGCCAGGACATCGCCAAGCAAGTCAAGCGAGTTATGGGCCCGGTCCGGCACGCTGGCGTGCCCGGCGAGTCCCTGGATCACGACTTCAACCTCGGCGCGGCCACGGTGACCGGTGCAGATGTCTCCGTGGGTCGCTTCTCCAATCACGACAACACCTGGCTCGACACCTCCCGATTCGAGGAGGTGCTTCATTCCGAGACCGCCTCGCTCCTCTAGCACCGTATGAGCAACGATCACATCACCCGGCGCAGACCCGATCATGGATGCCGCGGTGTACGTCTGGAGTGCGAGTGGGCCCTTGATGTCCATGGCGCCACGCCCGTGCAGGAAGCCGTCCCTGATCTCACCCGAGAACGGAGGCACCTCCCACTCGTCGTGATCGCCCTCGCCCACGACGTCCATGTGAGCGTTCAGTAAAGCAGGCGGCGCATCCCCTCGTCCTCGGGCCACCCCAATGACGTTGCCTGCTCGGTCCACTCTGATGTCCTCGAGTCCCAGCGCTTCCATTTCTTCCTGGACGCGGCGAGCGACATCGCCTTCCTGCTGAGACAGCCCCGGAATTCGAATGAGGTCAGCAGCAAATTGGAGGGCGTTCTCAAAGTTCGCTTCGCGGGCCATCAGCTTCTCCAGATCAATGAAAAGACGACGGGTGGCTCGGCCAATCGACCGGCCACCCGTCGGTTACCCTGTCAGCCTGCCACCATCCTCAGCCG